>DATLNZ010000114.1 GCA_035536535.1 Actinomycetota bacterium
AGAACGAGCGCAAGAGCGAGGTTCCTGACCGCGCTGGGTGAGACGGGCTCTTCGGGCCGCAGGGCGGGCTCGACCACCCGCACCTGGATCGCCGGCTCGCCCTGAGTCGGCTTCTGCAGCCGCTGGATTTCCTCCGTGAACACGTCCGAAACCGTGTTGACGACCAGCTGCGCCTCTGCGGCGTCCGTGGACCGGTAGGCCAGCCGGATGAGCTGCGTCTCGGGTATGGGCTCGGCCTTGATGGCGTGGGCCAGTTGGGCCGGGGAGATGTCGATGCCCTCCTTCTCCACCGCGCGCTCTGCCATCGGCCGGGTCTGGAGGATCTGCGCATAGGACCTCAGCAGCTGAACCGACAGTTGCGCGGCCTGGACCCCCTCCGCGACCTCACTGACGGCGAACTGCTGCTGTCCCACGAAAAGCTTCGCCTCTGCCTCGTACTTGGGGGTCGTCGCGGCGGTCGCGACCGCCGCCGAACCGACCACGAGCAGCAGGACCACTGCCAGCAGCCAGCGGCGCTTCGAGACCGTGGCGAGATAGTCGCGGAACGTCGGCTCCACCAGCGGAGTCTACCGGCCCGGGGGCGATCGTCCGGGCTCAGACAGCTTGTCGAACAAGCCTCGCTTGCCGGTAGCAGTCCTCCAGATCCGCCAGCCCTGCCTCCGGCGAGAACCGGGTCGACCATGCGCTCAGGGCGCCTTCGCCAAGGCGCATTGATGTCTCGTCCCGGTTCAGCTCGGCCAGCGCCTGCGTCCATTGCTCCACTTCGTCGGTGTCCACCAGGCTTCCAGTCACCCCTCCGTCGATGAACTCCGGGATGGAGCCGATGCGGCTCCCTATCACCGGCACGCCCGCGGCGTAGGCCTCGGTGATCACGCGTGGAGCTCCTTCGTACCAGCGCGAGGGAACACAAAGGGCGCGGGCGCCCGAAATCAGATCCGCCACGCGGCCGGGAGGGACCTGCCCAAGGAAGCTGACGTGGTCCGGACGCTGAAGCTCAGGCATCTGCGGCCCATCGCCCGCGACTACGAGGCGGCCGAAGGAGGGGCGCCAGGCCTTCAGGAGTGTGTCCAGTCCCTTTTCATGCGTCACGCGTCCCAGGAAAAGGAAGTAGTCGCCGGGTCCGCGACGCCGCTCTGCCGGCCAGCAGAAGTTCGACTTGACCCTCAACCTGCCCGCCTCCATCCCGGCCTGGATGAACTTGCCGGCCATAAAGGTGCTTGCGGGCAGGAACATCGAGATCCGGTCGAAGCTGCGCAGCGTCCGGTGAACCGTGAGCGATGTCGCCAATGCTGCGCTCGCCAATGCCGATCCGCGGTAGCAGCGGTAGACCACGCCTCTCCAGGGCACCTTTCCAAGGCACGCTTCGCACGGCCGCCCGGCGCGCAAGAAGGTGGCCGGCAGACAGTGCAACCGGAAGTTCTGCAGGTTCATGAGCCAGGGAGACTCGTCCGCCGTTCGAAGCACGGCCGGCGACAACTCCGGAAACAGGTTGTGGCAGTGGACGACGTCGGGATGATGGGCGTCGATCAGCGCGCGCACCCGACGGACCGCGTCGATGGACCAGACCGCGCGTGCCCCGGCGGCTGCGGCGGCGGCCGCTCCCTGCGCCCTTGCGACGGGATCCCAGACGGTCACGGAGTGACCGGCGGCGCGAAGCAGCTGCGCCTCATCGGCGACGATCCGGTTCTCCCCCGACATCGGACCGGACGAGTAGGTCGAATGCAGAACCAGGATTCTCATCGGGCTACACCGGGGTCGGTTGGTTTCGAGGCCCCCGCCGGGGTCTGTCTGCAGGCAGACCACCGTGAGCCTTCCCCTGTGCCTTCGAGCCCGGAGGTTCTTCCGCCTGAGACCACATGAGCTTGAGAAGCAGCACCGGCAGAAGCAGGGCCTGGGGAATCTCCCAGTAGTTCTCCTGGGCCCCCAGAAGCGCGATGAAGACCACCATCGCGCCTGCTCCCACGGACCACGCCAATGGCCCCGGCGAACGCGCCTGCTTGGCCAGCCGCAGCAAAGCCCACACCAGCGTCAGAACGACCAGGGCCACCGCCAGCAACCCGAACTCGGTGTACACGCTCAGCCACGAGTAGTACGGCTGCTGGCTGGACCCGTACCCGTAGTCACCCGCGCGCGCCGCTGCCAGCCACAGGTCCATCAGGAAACGGTCCTGAGGCTCGGAGATGTCCCCCCGGATGAAGGGCAGGGGCCGCGGGTTGAGTGGCCCGCCGAAGTACAGTCCGGTCCCGATCAGAGCAGCCCTGCTCGAGAACTGTCCCGGGCCGAGCCCCCACGCGATCATCGAGGGGTATTCCCGCGGCATCTGCGCAAGGGCCCGGGCAGTCACCGCCGACCGGGGGTCGCGGCCGGCCAGTTTCTCCTCGACGAGCAGTCTGATCGCCGCGGCATTTCTAGGCTGCGTCACCACGAACACCGAACCGATCGCAGCCAGCAGCACGAGGGCCGGAACGCTCTTGCGGAACCACCCGGTCGTCACCCTCGGAACCAGCAGCGCAGCGGCCAACATCGCTGTCATCGCAAAAAGAAGGACGTGGACGACAGATGCCAGCAGGAGCGCGACCGCCACGAGCGCGGCCATTCCCCATCCTTTCCGGAACAGCGTCGCGGAGGCGATGAGGAAGATGAACATCGACGCCATCGCGGCCGCAAAGATGGGGTTGGAGAAGGCCCGGTCGGGCTCCAGGGCCAGATCTATCGTCCCTTCAACATGGTCTCCCGCCGCCAGGTCGAAGCTGCGCGTGCGCGCGAACCCGTAGGCCGCCTGCACGAGCCCAACCGTCGCCTCGACCACGGCCACCACGACCACTGTTCGGAAGACACGTCTCAGCAGGACATTGCTGCGCAGGGAGACACCTCGGACCGAGGTGAGCCAGATGAAGCTGCCGTAAGTCAGGGGGGCCATAAAAGCCGCGGGCATGTTCATCTCGCCGTTGGCAAGGCCGTGGATGCTGATGACGCAGGCCCAGCCCGCGCCCCAGAGCGCCACGCTGCGCATCGGCCGGGAGTCGCCGCTTCTGATGGCGTACCAGCCGAGACTGATCAGGGGGGCGAAGTAGGCCAGAAGCTTCAGCGGCGACCAGACGATGACCGCGGCCAGGACGAAGGCTTCCAGGAACGCCCGCTGTGACCTGGTCAGAGCCTCCGCCGATGTCTCGCCGATCATGACCGGCTGCCCTCGAGGTACAGCTCTCGGTACGCCCCCGCGTTGGCGTCCCAGCCGAAACGCCGTTCCACCGCCGAGCGCGCTGCTTCGGAGAAGCGCTGCCTCATCGAGGGGTCCCAGTCGCCGACGTCCCTGATCACCTGCTCCCAGCGAGCCAGGTCGTGCGGCGGCAGCAGCCATCCCGTCTCGTCATGCCGGATGATTTCCGGCATCGAGCTCGACGGCTGCGCGACCACCGGCAGACCCATCGCCTGTGCCTCCAGGACCGACAGCGGCAATCCCTCGGTCTCGGAGGGAAAGACCATCAGTGCGGCAGCGGCCAGGACGTCCCGCACCACCCCCCGCGGTTGCAGACCCAGCCACCTGACGTTGGAAGCTCCGGCGAGGCGCCGGACCACGTCTGCGCCTTCCGAGCCGGGGCCGGCTCCCCCCAGCATCACGAATTGCCAGTCGGGCATCTGGTCGGCGAGCCGCAGAAAGACGTCCGGTCGCTTGCGCCTCTCCAGGGTCCCCACCCAGACGGCGAACGGCCGGTGAAGCTCCAGCCGGCTGACGGTCTCGGGTCGCACGGCAAGCTGGCAGAAGAAGGAGGTGTCCACGGCGTTGGGGATCACGGCGTCCACGGTGCGACCGTAGTGCTTCTTGATGCTCGCGGCCACGGCCTCGCTCACCGCACAGACGATGTGCGCCGACCGCACCGCTAGGTCTTCGGCCCTTACGTGCGGGTGCCAGGAAAACCTTTCGACCGAAGAGGTGTAGATGTGTCGGACTCGGCGACTGCGGAGCCTTACAGCGGCTACGGCGCCGATGCTCCTCCAGGTTGACGAGGCATGATGCACCACGTCGAAGCGCCGACTGGCTACATCTCCGATCGATGCAATGCTCATGTTTTCGCGTTCCCACAGGCCGCTTCCCAGCTCTGCATCCTCGGCCGTTTCAGGACCGGAGAACGAGAAGAACGATACGTCGGGGACGCGAACAGCGATCTCTCTGAGCTCCGTCGAGATGGCGTTGCGCCAACGGTCCAGATGGATGGGCATCAGAACGTCGACCATGCTCAGCGGTCCGACGCGGGGAGCCAGCGGCGCAACGACCTCTTGAGGAGACCATCGGACCACCACCACTTCCACACAGGAATGGCGATCGCTCTCGGCATCACCAGCAACAGCCGCCAGATGGCGATCTGCCTCCGGTCCCTAACCCTCTCCAGCTCACCAGCCGCGACCTGCTTTCCCGTCAGGAGGGCCTCGGCAAAGTCGAGCGACGCGCACTCGAGCCTCCACAGGGCCGGAAGGTCCACGGACACATGGTGGCGATCAGAGGCGAACTGGGCGCGATCGCCAAGGATCCTGCGCATCTCCTCCTTTGCCAGCCTCACCCCCTCCAGTGTCGGAGCTACTCCAGCGCCGGTCACGTTCCGCCCGTGCTGCCGGTAGCAGCCGAGCACCTTCTGCAGCGCTGCCACCGGCGCGAGGCTTGCTCCACGCTCCGCCAGCACGCGGTCCGCCAATGACCGGAACGCGACGGGCAGGGGAAAGACCTCGGTCGCTATCTCGCGCCTCATAGACAGGGCCGAGCAGGGCGGCAGGACCACCGACGAGTCTCCGTCCACCAGTCGCCGACCGGCCCATCCACCGCTCAGCCTTCGCGGGTAGGCATCGCGCAGGATCCGCTCGTCCAGTCCAACGACGCGCAGCGCATGCGTGACCATCCCAGCCTCAGGTTCCAGCCGGAGGCAGCGCGCAACCTCCTCCAGCTTCACTGGAAACCACCAATCGTCACTGTCCAGAAAGCAGAGCAGGTCTCCCTCGGCTGCCATCGCCGCCGCATTGAGCGCCCCGGCTTGGCCGGCGTTTGCCTGAAGGATCAGTCGTATGCGGCTGTCCGCGCCGGCCAGACGCCTCAGGATGCCCGGACTGGAGTCCGCGGATCCGTCGTCGCAGATGATCAGCTCCCAATTCGGGTAGGTCTGCTCGAGGACGCTCTGCACGGCGCGGTCGACGAAAGCGTCGTAGTTGTAATTGGTCATCACCACCGAAATCAGCGGGTCGCCCTGCAGCGGGTCGAGCCTCAGCGGTACGACTTGGGGCTTCATCTACCTAGCCGGCTCACAAGGGCTCCGGAGGGCCGGCCGGCAAGCCATTGCGCGAGGGCAGCAGACCCCTCCTCGCCAGGACAGCGATTGTCGCGACCGCGACCGCAGACTCCACCGCCACCACGGTGACGGCCATCCCACGATGGGCGAACAGAACCGACAACAGGACCCCTGCCGCAAGGTTGGATGCGGCGGCAGTCAGAATGATCCACATGAATTCGCGGTCCATGCCCATCGCGAGCATCCAATTGATCCCCAGGGCATTGCTCAACGCGATCGCAGGGAGCGCGGCAGCCAGGATCCTCAACACCACTGCCGACGAGGCATAGTCCGGCCCCAGAACGAACCTCACAATCACCGGGGCCCCTGCGGTCAGCACAACGGCGAGGACGCAGCCCAAAGCAAGCATGAGAAGAGCCGTCCTCCAAGCTACCCGTCCTGCGGCTCTTCGATCCCGGGAAACGAGGCTGCTCAGCCGGGGGAACATCGCCTGGTTGAGAGGGTTCAGCATGCCAACGACGCCGCGGCTGATCCGGTCGCCACCCGAATAGAACGCCACCGAGCTGACCGGAGCGACCAGTCCCAGGACGAAAGCATTTCCGGTGGTGTACGCGGCAATGGCCCCGCGCGAAACGAACGTGCTCCAACCGTCGCGCAGCATCCGTAACGACCTCTCGAGCGTGGGAGGGACGACCCTGACGCGCCTGGCCGCCACCGGCAGGACCAGGAGGATCGAAGCTCCGGCTGCTGCGCCCTGGATCGCAAGCACGCGCCACTCATGGCCGGGTTGCCGCACGAACATGAAAATCCCCGCCACCGCAAGAAGCCTCGTCGCCACCTCCGCAACCGCCACCGGCCGAAGCTCCTGGAGCGCCAGGAACAGCCAGGTGAGGCTGCAGCCGTATCCAATGGCCGTAGCCGCGCCCCCCGCGAGCAGAGCGGGCTCGCTTCTGAACGCGTCGATCGCCGCATAGGCAACGACGCACAGCGCGAGCGCCACAACGCTCATGATCGCCTTCGCGCCCCACACGTCCGACACGATCTCGCTCAGGTGTCGCGGGTCGTCCTGGGCCTGCGCCGCAGCACGCGTCGCAGAGAAGGTGAACCCGAAGTCAACCAGCAGGACGAGATAGGCCGCGAAGGCCTGCGTGAAAGCCACGAGCCCCCACCCCTTGGGCCCCAGGACGCGGGACAGGTACGGCAGCGTGATGAGAGGAAACGCCACATTGACGGCGTGTATTGCGTAGAGACCGGCGACGGCGCTGGTCGGCCTACTCGGCGTCACGCCCGGTCCGAAATGGCTCCTGCGCGAGCACGTCGCTGCCCGGGGTCAAGCGAACAGATTCGACCACGTCACCATCGCCCGCCGAAGCGCTTCCCAATAGTCACCCTTCAGGGGAAGCTGCTGCGCGATCTCCTTGTAGCACCCCTGAGCCGTCGTCCCGGTGAGCTGGATCTCGTCCACGGCCAACCAGAAGGACTCGTTCACCTCGTATCCGGGCGATTCCTTGCGCAAATTCGACCAGACATTGGACGCCCTTGCGTGATGCACGAACGGTCTTCCGGACCTGACGGCCCACCCGAGGTGGTCACAGATGCGCTTGGCGATGACACCGCACCAGATGTCACCGAAGCGGTCAAAGGGCCACGACTGGCCCATGAGCAGGAAGTACATGATCGGAGTGGCGGCCCCCGAAAAGGCGAGGTTCATCCCGCACATCGGGAAGTACGAACCACGAGGTACGACCTGCTCCACTGGCTGGAAGTCAACCTCGCCCGGGGACATCGCGAGCGCCGTCATCGCGTCCAGATCCACGACGCCCTCCCACAGACCGTGATTGATGGCGGTCACGTTGTTCCGGCGCGTGGACAGGTAGGGCATCCCCCTCGTCCTCGTCCCGGCGCCTGTGGCCACCCAGGCATCCGATTCGGCCCGGGAGGACAGTGCCTGCACGTGCTCGTCCACCAGGGACGTCCCCTCTATCGGGTAGCAGTCATCGTCGAGCGTGATGACGATTTCCGGTTCGCTGAGGTTCGCCTTATAAAACCCGTAGGAACGGATGCAGTCCGTCCGGCGCGGGATGATCCACGCATCCGGGCCGAGATCGAGGTCGACGTCGCGCCATGAGTAGTGCTCCACATGGGGGGGCAGGTCGAAGGTCTTG
Source organism: Actinomycetota bacterium (assembly GCA_035536535.1). NCBI lineage: Bacteria > Bacillati > Actinomycetota > Actinomycetota bacterium. The sequence continues at coordinate 7,442 of DATLNZ010000114.1, forward strand.
TCGGGGTTGTCCTCGACCACGATCACCCGGTGGCCGTCGAACTGCTCCCTCCAAAGCTCCAGGAAACGCGCGATCGAGTCGCCCCGGATGGTCGGCACTACGATTGCGACCTTCAGGACACCCCGCGTTCCGTCAGCGCCGCCGAAAGCGCAGGGCGCACGTCGTCGGCCTTCTTTGTGGAGAAGTACCAATCGACGGTGCGGCGCAAACCCTCCTCGAAAAGTACCTCGGGCTCCCAATCCATGAGCTTTTTGGCCAGGTCGTTGCTGGCGACCCTGTTCATCGGTCCGGTCGGAGCGTCCGGCAGCAGCTTGGTCGGCGCCTCGTGCCCCGTCATCTTCATGGCCAGCCGGACGGCGTCGATCACCCGCACCCGCTCTGACGTCCCCAGGTTGACTGCTGTGGCGTCATCGATCTTCTCGGCGGCCAGGATCGTGCCGCTGACGATGTCGTCCACGTAGGTCCAGTTTCGGATCTGCTCGCCGTTGCCCCACACCGTAAAAGGGTCCTCCCGAACGAGGCACCTGGCGATCATGGCCATCACGGCGTGATTCTCGACTCCCCTAGGCCCGTAGACGGTGAAGTACCGGACGGAGGCGGATCGCAGCCCGCGCTCATCGTGCATGGCCTTGAGGGTGAGTTCGCCGACGACCTTCGCCAGGCCGTAGATCCCGTCCGGCTCATAAGGGGGGCCCACCATGTCCTCGGTCAGGTACAGCGTCTCCTCGGGGTTGCTCTGAAGGTGCAGCGGATAGGCGCAACCCGATGAGGCGTACACGACCTTCTCGCAACCCGCATCCAGGGATGCCCGGAAAACGTTCTGGTCGATCAGGAAGTTGACCGTCATCGCCTCCTGATGGAGGTCTATGTAGCCGCGCCCCCCGTGGTCGGCGGCGAGGTGGAAGACGACGGATCTGTCTGCCGTCACCTCCCGCGCCACGACCGGGTCCCTCAGGTCGCCTCGAACGAACTCGACTCCCGCGTCGATTGCCGCCGAGAGGTTGTCGAGCTTGCCGCTGGACAGGTCGTCGACCACGCGCACGGACGCGCCGCGGGCGACCAGTTGGTCCGTGAGGTGCGAGCCGATGAAAGAAGCGCCGCCGGTCACAAGAGCCGGCCGGCCACGCCAGAATGCGGTTTCAACCATGATGTACGGCCTCCGATCGCCGTTCCCTCAGAGCTTGCGCGAGGACCCCAAAGATGAACCTGGGGATTCCAATCAGGTACCTGCGCCACAGTCTACGTGGCTCTGTAGCCAGCCGGAACAGCCACTCCAGACCGTGCTCCGCCATCCACGCGGGCGCCTGTGGCTTTGAGCCCGTCAGGAAATCGAAGGCGGCTCCCACGGTCACGATCACCCGGGCCGGCCGGAACCGCACGGCCAGATCGGCCCACTGTTGCTGCTTTGGTGTCCCCAGTCCGACCCAGAGGATGTCCGAGGCGGCGGACAACCGCAGGAGATCCTCCTGAACGGCTTCCGGGGTCACCTGACGGTGCGGCGGCGCGTAAGAACCCCCCCTCTGCTCGGGCGGAACCATTGAGGCAAGAGCCTCCACAACCTCGGCAGTCGCGCCGACGAAGGCATGCTTGGCTCCAGCCCCGGCAGCGCCTGCCAACACTTTCCTCATCATGTCCGGCCCATAGACCCGGTCCCTTATCGACGAGACCCCCAGCGCCCTGAGGGCCCACACCACGCCGGCTCCGTCCGGCAGATTCGCGTCCGACCTGTTCAGCGCGTCCGCAAATCCGGAATCGGTGGTGCTCCTCACGATCGGGTCCGCTGCGAGGTGGTGGACGACGTGGGTCGCCGGACAGTTCAGGAACCGGTCCAGCCGCTGGAGAGCCTCTTGGGTTGTCAGCGGGTCCACCGGGACCCCCAGCACGAGCCGGGGCTTGCGATCCTGTGCGCACGAGCAGCCGGTCAATAGGCTCCCCGCCTCCGGATGACGGCCGGGATGGTGCGCAGGAGGATGTACAGGTCCAGGAACACGTTCCAGTTCTGGACGTAGGTGAGGTCCAGCCGCACCAGCTCCTCAAACCCCAGCGAGCTTCTGCCGCTCACCTGCCACAGCCCGGAGATCCCGGGACGAACGTTCAACCTCCTCAGGAGCACGCCCTCAGGCCCATCGACGCCGTAGTCCTCCAGAGGAAGCGGTCGCGGACCGACCATGCTCATGTCCCCCCTGAGGACGTTCCACAGCTGCGGAATCTCGTCGAATGAAGTTCTCCGCAGCAGGCGGCCCACCCGCGTGACGCGGGGGTCCCGGCGGATCTTGAACAGTGGCCCCTGCGCCTCGTTGCGGACGACAAGCTGCCCCCTGGACTCCTCAGCCCGATCGACCATGGTCCGGAACTTCAGCATCTGAAAGGGCTTGGCCCCGTACCCCAGCCGGACCTGCCTGAACAGGACCGGCCCTGGGGAGTCCAGCCGGATCGCCAGCGAGATCAGAGGCCACAGCGGAGCCGTCACCACCAGTCCGAGCACCGACAGGCCAACATCCATCAGTCGCTTGAAGGCTCTCTGGTACACGCGCAATGAAGGGAACTCAAGCGCCAGGGCGGGCTCCCGGCCCACCCCCACCAACTGCACCGTGTGCAGCAGCATGTAGTCGAGTCCCGGGATTATCACCACGCGCACCGGAAGATCGTCGGCCACCTCGACAGACCTGCGAATCTCCTCCCGGTCCAGATCCTCCGAGACGATCAGGACTTCGCCCGCCTCCGTCTCCTTAACCAGCCGCCTGAGCTCCGGGAGGTCGCCGGAGCGAAGTCCGCTCCAGGTGAAGCCGCAGGTTGCTATCGGCAGCAAGCCCGAGGCCGCGTCCCCCTGCAGGGTGTCCACGAGTCGCTTCGCCTCGGTGCGACCCACGACCACCGTCCGCGTCAGCGCCCTGCCGGCCAGTCGCGCGTGCACGAGACCCCACCTGAGGATCCTTCGGCCGATCCCCACGGCAAGAATCCCCAGGAGCGTGCCCGAAACCACCCACAACCTCGAGGGGGGTCGCTTCAGGAGGAATCCGACCATCACCAGGGCCACCGCGGCTGCCAGGCCCCCCGTGACGACGCGCCTGGCCTCCTCCACGGCATTCTGGCAGCGGCGGGGGCTGTAGAGGCGAAGCACCGCCAGCGTCAGAAGCCAGACCGGGACCGCCAGCGCCAGGGGCACGGTGAGAAACTCCGGTTCCAGCTCCGGGCGGAACCCCTCGCTGAGGATCGGGCTCCCGAACCGGACCACGGCCGCCACAGACAAGGCCGCCGTGACCGCGACCAGGTCCGTCGCCACGGCAGCAACTCTCCACCAGGTCTGCCACCGAGGCTTCATCCGTGCCCTCTTTGCTCCCGCCGGGACGCCCCAAGCGGCACCCAATGCGATCAGGCTACCCGCCCGAAAGCCGAGCCACGGGTCCGGCCGGGAGCGGAACACGCGTTCGCACAAATCCCCCGACAGGTAAACGTCCTGCGGGCGTTTCCATCACTGAAAGCAAATGGGGCATCAGATCAGCGAAAGGGGTTGAGAGCATTGGCTACAGAACTGAAGTCCAGGCAGGCGCTCTACGGAGTCGCTCCCTCGGGGGATGGCTTCCAGCGTCCGACCTTCTGGACCAAGCGCAAGAAGACCGCCACGAGCCTGCTGGCGACTTTGGCGATGCTGGCAGGGATCGCCATCGCGTACAAGCTCTTTGAGAGAGCCGTCCCGAACAACACCGTCCGGGATGCATCGTCGTTCAACTACGAGATCCTGAAGATGGAGACCGACGTCGGCGACACGGCTTTCGAGCCCGTCGCCTCCGACGGCAGCAACTCCATCTTCGTGGCGGGCCCTCCGGGAGGCGACCAGTTCCCCGGCGACTCGCGGACGGTCGAGGTGAAGATCAACAACACCAACATCACCCCGGCCAAGGACGCCTCGTTCTACACCTACGTGAGCATGGTTGCTGTGCGTGACGAGAACGGGACATTCCTGCCTTCGACGGACCCACGGTTCAGCCGCTTTATGAGCTTCTTCACCCTTACGGTCGAGAAGCAGCAGGCGATCGGCTCGGCAGTGGGCGACATCACCTACACCCCCTTCTACACCGAGGCCTGCTCCGGCGGCTTCCGCGACATCACCAAGAACAGCCCCTGCGACCTCGGTATCATCCGGGCCGCCGGCTCCACCGACGTTCTGGACGCGCCGACCGACACCAGGCTGTACAACTTCACGGCCACTGAGGCCGACGACGGCACCGACCAGTCGGCGTTCAAGGGCTGGGCCGTGCACTTCGAGCTGACCTTCGCCGCCAGGCTCCCGGCAGTCGAGGAGAGCGTCATCGTCGGAGAGCGCAGCTAGAACGAAGACAAACTGAGTCCTGAGAAAGGGGCCCCCACGGGGCCCCTTTCTTCTTTGGACGAACCGCCTGGGGCCGCTCAGGGCTTGGCGTCATCGCCCAGCACCACCACCACAGGCGCCTGCGACTTGATGGCGGGGGGAAGGGGCTCGGCCGGGTACCCCAGCTCAGCCGCGACCTGCCTGCCCTCGCGCTCTCTACCCTCGTTGAAGTGCACGACGCTGCGCTCGCGGTCCTGGGGGTCGAGGTCCTCCACCTTTCCGATCGAGTAACCCTTGGCCTTCAGGACGTCCGCGGTCCGCCGTGCGGCGCGCTCCACTTCGCCCCCGTTTAGGACGTCCACGGTCACGGCTTTCGGATCGGCTCGCTCAGGTGGGGCGGGGGCGGAAGGCGCGGCGACGGGGGCGGCCGCGTCGTCGTCCGGGGGAAACACGTTTGTCCCGAAGCCGCCGATGATGGCCGCGGCATCCGCGAGCGAAGCGCGGTCCAGCAGCATCCGGATCCCCTCGGGTGCGGGTCTTGCCGTTCCCCTCACCTTCCTTGCCTCCCAGCGCTGGGACCCTTCCTCCAGCGCCTCGCGCAGGTCGTCTCTCAGGCTGCCGGGGGCGTCGATGCGGTCCAGCGAAGCCACTACGGGCTCGAACGCCAATCCCTGGCCGGTGGCGGTGAAGGGGACGTCCACCGCGAACAAGCGCTCCAACGTCGCGCGCATAAGCGGGCGGCCCCCGATCCGGAATGCGTTGTGTGCCCGCAGGAACCCCGAGCCCGGCACCTCGACCTCGGCGTCCACCGGGACCTCCACGATCGCCTGCCGCATGGGGTCTGCGACCGCAAGGTAGGTGACCGGCTGCTCGGCTTCCTGATCGACGCCGATGACCGCGACCCGGTCCGGCCACTCCGGGGCTTCGGACGAAGACAGCAGCCGCACCCCGGCCACCGCGACGAAGGCGACAGTGGAGATGGTCAGCACGAAAACCGCGAACCGCCGCCAGGGGCCCATCGGAAGCGGAGACTAAACCAGCGGCCGCCGGCGCTGCCCATGATGGAACCGGCAGCGCAGCGGATATCCTCTGCGGCGACGCCGCCACCCCTGATTCACCGACAGGCCCCCACACCCATGACGCAACCCTCGGATCACCCCGCGACGGAGCCGATGAAGGTCCGGTTGGTTCGGTCGCTCTCCCGAATGGCTCCGCCGTGGGCTCGTTCGGCGTGGGCGGTGGTCCGGTCCTTGTTCCGCCGCCTGATCCGCCTGGCGCCCCCGATGTGGCGGGCGTGGCTCGCCTTCCACCTGAAGAAGTCATCCCGATCCGCCTGGGGCGGGCCGTTCAACGGGCAGAGCTTCCGCCGCCGCATTTTCCTCGACCTGCTTCGGACATTGAGCCCCCAGGCCATCGTCGAGACGGGCACGCACCGGGGGACCACCACGGCCTTCCTGGCCGAGCAGTCCGGACTCCCGGTCCACACCGTGGAGGCCGACGCCGGCTTCTTCCACTACTCCCGGCTCCGGCTGCGCGAGCACCCAAACGTCAACCTGGCGCTGGGCGACTCCAGGGGGTTCCTCAGGTCACTGAGCGCGGACTCGGATTTCCCCAAGGGGGATGTCTTTTTCTATCTCGACGCCCACTGGTCCGGGGACCTGCCCCTGTCAGAGGAAGTGGAGGTCATCGCCGGGTGCTGGAAGCGGGCGGTGGTCATGATCGACGATTTCGAAGTCCCGGGTGACTCCGGATACGGCTTCGACGACTACGGTCATGGCAAGCGTCTGGCCCTCGAGTACCTCGGCCCCCCGAGCCGCTTCGGAATGACGGCTTTCTTTCCCACGGCGACCTCCGCCCAGGAGGATGGCTGGAAGCGCGGATGCGTGGTCCTTGTCACCGATGACCTCGTTGAACAGGTGCGCGGGATCACCTCGCTCCGCGCCCTGGATTCGGGAGCAGCCCCGGACTCCTGACCCTGATCCCCGGCGGGGCCTGGACGCTCCTGTTGCCCGGGTTGGACAACCCCCGTAGTGTGGATGGTTGATGCGTTCTCGTCTCGGCCTGCCTCTGATCGTTGCCGCCCTAGCCGCGGCCGCTTTGGCGTCCCCGCAGCTTGCGCCACCGGTCTCCGCCAGCCACTGCGGCCCGGTCCAGCAGGCGAAGGATCCTGCGGGCTGCGCCCACCAGACCACGCGCCCGTCCACCCCCCGGCCGGCCACCCCAGCGCCGAGTCAGCCCGCCGTCACGCCCCGGACCACCCCGCTGATCATCGGACGCTCCACTCCCGCCCCCGCGCGGCGCACCACACCCAGGCCCACCCGCCGCCCCACGAGCGGCAGCACCGCCACCGACGCTCCCGTGGACGACACCACGGTCGAGCCGCTGCCGGAGGAGACCCCGGCCGTCGACCTGTCGGCCACCCCCGAGATCGTCTTCGAGGCCGAGCAGACACCGTCGCCGACCCCCGAGTCGGTCGCCCTCCAGCAGTCAAAGAGCGGCGACGGCGGCTCAGTCGGGGTGGCCTTTATCCTCGGCCTGGTGATCGGCGGTCTGATCGGACGCGCCTCCTGGGGCATCCGGCGCCGCAAAAAGCAGCAGATCTTCGGCTAGCCCAACCCTCGCAGGGCCCCCGCTCACGCGGAGGCCCTGCCGTAAAGCTGGGTCAGTCCAGGGGAACGGGCCGGCCCGGGACGACGACCGCAGGCAGTGCCACCGGACGCCCCGAGGCGGGGATGTCCTGCGGTGGCGGCGGCGTCGGCTTGGTCTTGGCCAGATGGGACCGGCGCTCGCGCTCGGTCATCCCTCCCCAGATACCGAACCGCTCGCCGGCGCGCAGCGCCTCGTCGAGGCACTCGGCCCGGACGGGGCAGACGGCGCAGAAGGCCTTGGCCTTGCCCTCCCGCGACTTACGTTCGACGCGCGACTCCTGGTCGTCGTCGGGCGGGAAGAACAGGTCCTTTTTGCCGCGGCAGGCGGCGGCGATGACCCAGTCATCCGGGTCGACGAGGCGGCGCAGGCTGTTGGGATCCATAGCTAGTAATCAACGCCGCAGGGGGCCAGGAGGTTCCTTTCCCGCGGGACCGCCCGCCGTCAGGGCAGTTTGTCGCCCACCCAGCGCAGGCCACTCGACCACCAGGAGCCCATCCGGGCCATCCGTGACGGTCCGCCCTTGGGCAGCGGTTTCGTGAGCTCGGACGGGTCCAGTTGCGGCTCCTCGGCGACCACCACCCACACCGACTTGTCGCCCTCCCAGGTCCAGGTCCCCGGGCCGGGACCCGCCCACCCGCGCGCCTTGCCCAGCCGGACCGGCTTGTAGTCGTCGGGACGGCGCAGAGTCCCGGTGCGGCGGAAGACCGAGAGCGTGTGCAGCCCGTCGGAGTAGACCCAGTGGTCGGTCGGACGCCCCTTGGCGCTCATGCGGTAGCTCCGGACGAGGTCGTATCCGTAGGCCAGGGTCTTCGGCGCCTTGCTGGACCGAACGGGGGTGACCTTGTCCGGACTGGCCTTCCCGTGCTTCAGCGGCTCCGGGCTGGGGGGAGGTCCGTACTGCACGTCCAAAACCGTCGTCATACCGATCGTGCGGCCCCGGGGATCGAACAGCTCACGGCGGTGGACCATGCCCGTGTCTGGCTGAAGCCACAGCCGCTCTACCAGCCGTTTGTCCGTGCGTCTGACGAGCTCCAGGGGGACGACCCTGGCGTCCACCAGCCGCGCGGGCTCTCCGACCCTCACCTCGTACTTGCGCATCATCGGCGCGGACTCGATCTCGACCGAGGGAGGGGCCAGGTCCTCGAAGCTCGTCCCGCGACCGGAGACCAGGCCGTGGTCCGGCCCTCTCCACACCCGGGTCACGTGAGGGCCCGTCTCGGCCCGGACAAAGCGCCCCGCGTCCGACGAGTGGACCTCGACGATGGCGTTGGACTGCGGACGCCCCATGTACACAACGAGCTGTCGCGCCTTGTACTGCGACCGGCCGGCCTTCACCAGCTTCTCCACGTACTCCTCGGGCGCGGGGCCCGATTGCGCGGACACGGGAACGGCGGCGACGAGCATCCCGGCGACCGCGGCGGCGGTACCCACCAGCAGGCGGTCCCGTGTTACGGCGCCCGTGCGGGGCGGCTCAGCGGCCGGTGACGGCAAACAGCACCTCCCCGCCGACCACCCCTGAGTTGACGCTCACGTGCCTGGTCATGAGGACGTCCACCGGGGGCCTTTCCTGCTCGGCCGGGGCGGCGAGACCTCCGAGAGTGACCGCCGCGAACACCGCTGCGGCCGCCGCTGCTGCGTAACGCCGCCGGCCCCTGGACAGGTCGATCACCTTCGCCCGCTGGGGGGCCAGGACGGCGCAGACGAGGTCCTCCGGCGCTGCGATCAGCGGCAGGCCAGATACGAGACTCTGGACCGTTGAGATCTCCGACATCCGCTGCCGGCAGTCGTCGCAGTGGACCAGGTGGGCGTGGGCATGGCGCCGCTCGTCCGGACCGCACTCACCGTCCACCAGCGCCGACAGGACTTCGGGGTCCACGTGCCCGTGAGCGTTCATCCGGCCTCCACGTAGGGCTTGAGCAGCTGCCTCAACAGCTCCCTGCCTCGATGAATGCGGGACCGCACGGTCCCCGCAGGGATGCCGAGCACCTCCGCGATCTCGTCGTAGGAGTGTCCCTGCAGGTCACGCAGCACGACCGCCTCCCGGTACTCCGGCGGAATACGAACCAGCGCCGCCTGGACGACGTCCCGCAGCTCCGCAGCCTGGACCAGCTGCTCCACGTCCTGATCGGAACGCATGCGTGCCGGCAAATCCGGCGGAAGGGCGTCCTCCCTCAGGCGCTTGCGCTTGCGGAGCCTGTCGCGAAATGCGTTCAGAGTCGTTCGGTATAGCCATCCTTCGAAGTTCCCTTCCCGGTACCGTCGCAGACCCTGGCGCAGCCGCACCAGGACGTCCTGGGCCAGATCCCTGGCCTCCTCGTCGTTACCAGTGAGCCTGTACGCCATCGTGTAGACGACATCCGAGTACCGCGCCACGACATCCGCCCACTCCGGAGTGTTGCTCCGCGGACCCCCGCGCTCACCGCCAAGCAGGCTGAGCATCGGGAAGACCAGCAGGCTTCGAAGGGGTAACGACAGGCCGGGAGGCATGGTTCCAGCGAGATTGTATGCCGGTCGCGGGTGATATCTTTGTCCCGACACTCCTCCGAACCCCCCCTGCCTTGTTCAAGACGCACCTCAAACCAAGCCGTCGCGGGTGGATCGTCGTCGGCGTCGTGGCGCTTGTGTCCTCCGTGCTCACGGCGGACGTCGCCGCGTCCGTGGGCAGGATCCGGCCCGGCGTAAAGGTCGGCTCCCTGGACCTCGGTGGCCGACGGCTCAACGATGCCTCCGAGCTGCTCACGAACCGGGCCAAGCGCCTGACCTCGGAGCCGGCGCACCTGACCGCAAACGGCCGTGGGCTGTCGCTCAAGCCCGAGCAGGTCGACTTCTACCCGGACGTGGACCGCACCCTGCGGCGAGCAAAGGCCGTGGGCCGCTCGGGAAACGTGTTCGCCCGGATTTGGCAGCGCAGCAGGTCCCGGTTCACGACCACCGACGTGGGCTGGCACAGCGACATCGACAGCCGGTCGGTCAAAAACGTCGTCTCGCAGCTCAGCCGCCGCTTCGATGCCCCCGGACGAGAGGCCGGCATCAAGGCCGAAGGCGCCAGGATCGTGCCGGTGCGACCGGAGCCGGGCCGCGTGCTGGACCGGCGGGGCGCGGCGCGCGGGGTGGTCCGGGCGCTGGAGTCTTGGCCACGGCGCGACGTCACCGTTCCCTTTCAGAAGGAGGGCCGCAAGACCGGGACCGAAGACGCCGACGAGGCGGCTCGTCGAGCCAACCACCTCATCCGGGCCCCCATCACGCTCACGAGCCCGAAGGGCGACCGGGTGGAGCTGCCGCCCGAGGAGCTCGCGCCGCTGCTCGAGGCGGTCCCGAAAAAACAGGGTGACGGCTGGGACCTGGACGTCAGGTTTTCTACGAGCCTGGTGGCGTCGCGTCTGGGCGAGCGCATGAAGCAGTTCGAGACGGAGCCCGCCAACGCGTCCTTCGCCGTTCAGGGCAGCTCCGTCAGCGTGCGTCCGAGCCGGGACGGGCTGAAGTTCGACCCGGCCAAGACCGCCGAAGCGCTCGACGAGGCCGCAGGCCACGACGAGCCACGTGAGGCGGGGACCGCCTTCACCGCCGCGGAAGCCGCTCTTACCACCGAGGAAGCCAAAAAGCTCAAGATCACCGAGCTTGTGTCCAGCTTCGACACCCAGCACCCCTGCTGCCAGCCCCGGGTCAAGAACATCCACCGCATCGCCGACGCAGTGGACGGCACGGTCGTGAAGCCCGGCGAGACCTTCTCCCTCAACAAAAAAGCCGGCAAGCGCACGACCGAGAAGGGCTACCTGCTGGCGCCCATGATCTTCGACGGCGAGTTCAAAGACGACGTCGGCGGCGGCGTCTCGCAATTCGCGACCACGCTGCACAACGCGGTGTTCTTCGGGGGGTACCAGTTCGTCTCCTACAAGGCGCACTCGTTTTACATCAACCGCTACCCGGCGGGGCGCGAATCGACCCTGTCGTGGCCGGCACCGGACTTCAAGTTCCGCAACAACTCGTCTGCCGGCGTCCTGATCAAGACGGGTTACTCGGGCGGGTCCATCTCCGTGAGCCTGTACGGCAGCAAGGAAGGCAAAAAGGTGACGGCCCAGGCGGGCGAGCGCAAGAACTTCACCGAGCCCACACTCAAGCGGATGCCCAACCCGTCGCTGCCGCCCGGCCGCGAGGTTATGAAGGAAAAGGGCTCCCAGGGGTTTGACATCGAGGTCTTCCGGATCATCACAAAGGGGGGCGAGACCACCCGGCAGCGCTTCTTCACCCGGTACAAGCCTGCCCCCCGGATCATCGAGTTCGGACCCGGAGCCCCGGCGGGCAGCCCCACTCCCGGAGCAGGGCCGACGCCGGGCGGACCGGTTCCTCCGCCGACACCGGCACAGACTCCCAACCCGCCCGCGACTCCCGCGCCGCCCCGTACGCCGGGGCCTTGAGCCTGCCCCAGAGGCTTTCCGGCCCCGCCGGGAGTTGCTAGGCTACGAGCCCTGCCCGCGTCTTCTTTCCGTACCTGGAGGGGAACCCACATGTCCGGCGACAACATGTCCATGCGCGAAGCGTCCAGGGTCCTGGGCGTCAGCCAGATCCGTGTTCGCGAACTCGTACGCAAGGGCACCCTGCGGGCCGAGAAGATCGTCGAGAACGGCACGGAGCGCTGGGCGATCTTCCACGACGCGGTCCAGGAGTTCCTCGCCCGACGAACTGCCGGCCAGGGCGGGTCCAACGGCAGCGGCGGCGCAGCGACGAAGAAGTCCGGGCCCCCGATCTCGGCCGCGGCCGCCACGGACGTCGCAACGCTGGTGTCCGGGCTCCAGAGGCAGCTGGACCGGGTCCGCAAGCTGACCGACGAGCTGGCCAAGGCGACGCAGTACGTCGACCGGCTCAAGGCGGCTCAGAAGGCGCTGGAGGGCGAGATCGCCTCGGCAAAGGGCGCAAAGCCGGGCGCGGGCGCCAACGACCAAACCTCCAAGGCCCCCAAGGGCAAGCCGCAGGCAGCCGGGAAGCCTCAGGGCAAGGCTCAGCAGACCCCCGAGGCCGGGGACAAGCCACAGGCGGCAGCTGACGTGAAGGCCGATGACAAAGCTCAGGCGGCCACTGACGGGAAGGCGGAGGACAAGCAACAGACGGCTGCCGACGTGAAGGCCGATGACAAGGCTCAGGACGCCCCCGACGAAGCCAAGGCGCAGGCGCAGGCCAAGATGGATGTCGATCCCGCGGGCGAGGCGCCGGAGAAGGACTCCCCGGCCTCCACCGACGATGCGCCCAAGGCGCCCAAGGCACCGAAGACGCAGGACAAGCCGCAGGGCAAGGGATCCAAGACCGGGGGCACAGGGGGCAAGGCGGGCGACGGGCCGAAGGCCAAGACGGCGATGGGCGCCGCTCTTCGTGACGCGGGAGTCAACTCACCGGCCCCCAGCAGGCCACCGAAGAAGCCCGGCAAGAAGCCGGAGTGAAGTCCGCTCTTTCGGCGCCCCCCGAGTGGGGCGTCGAACCCGTCCCCGATCGTCTCCGCGTCCTCAGCACATTCGACACGGGCGCCCTGTGGGGCAACCTCGGGATCTCGCTTCTGCTGCCGATCGTGGCGGCTTTCATGGTGCCGGCGATGTCGTTCCGGCAGGCTCTCGCGGCCATCGCAGTCGGAGTCGTCGTCGGCAACCTGATGCTGGGCTACGCCGGAAAGATCGGGGCGGAGACCGGAGCTCCGGCGATGGTCCTGTACCGCCCGGCCCTGGGGCTCAGGGGCTCCTACGTCCCGACGCTCCTCAACATTCTCCAGAACGTCGGCTGGGGCTCTTTCGAGCTGTTGATCATCGGGACCGCAGCCGCCGCGATCTCCAGCGAGGTCTTCGGTGTGGGACTTCGTCCGGTGTGGACGGTGCTGTTCGGGGCGCTCGTCACTCTGATGGCGGTGTGGGGGCCGCTGGGCGTCGTCCGGGCCTGGATCAGGCGCTACGCCGTCTGGCTCGTGCTGGTCGCGACGGTCTATCTCACGTTTGAGGTCCTCAGGCGCGGCGGCCTCGGCTCGGCGCTAAGCGCCCCCGCCACCGGAGGGCTTCCTTTTTGGAGAGGAGTCGACCTCGTCATCGCGATGCCGATCTCGTGGGTGCCCCTGGTCCAGGACTACACCCGCTTCTCGCGCACTCCACGCGCCGGTTTCGCCGGGACGGCCCTGGGTTACGGGATAGCGCACGCGTGGCTGTACGTGCTGGGCGCTCTCCTCGTGCTGTCGGGGCTTGCCACCAACCCGACCGACCCGAACGCCTTTGTCGCCGCCATCCTCGCCATACCCGTGTTCGGGATCCTGGCGCTCGGAATCCTCGCCGTGGACGAAAGCGACGAGGCCTTCGCCAACGTGTATTCGGCCTCCGTGTCGATCCAGAACGTGTTTCCGCGGGTGTCCCAGCAAAAGCTGTCCATCGGCATCGGCGCGGTGTGCACGGTCATCGCGATGGCGGTGGACCTCGTGCAGTACGAAAGCTTTTTGTTCCTGATCGGCGCTGTGTTCGTCCCGCTGTTCGGGATACTCGCGGCGGACTACGCCGTCGTGGCGCGCCGCTACCGTCCCGACGACCTGTGGGGGCCGGGGCCGCCCGTGCGCGCGTGGGCCATCGTCGCCTGGGTCGCCGGCTTTCTCGCCTACAACTGGATCAACCCGGGGTTGATCTCCTGGTGGAAGGGCGCAATGGAGTCCCTGTTCGACGCACTGCGCTTTCCCGAGGCGCCGTCGTGGCTGGCCGCTTCGCTGGTGTCGTTCGCCGTCGCGTTCGGGCTCCAGTCGCTCAAGGCCCTGAGGCGGGACCGCTCGCCGGCTCCGGCCGCTGCCTCGGCCTGAGGGCCAGCTCCGGCGTCCGGCCCTCCAGCCTTTCGTGCAGGGCCACCAGCAAGCGGGAGGTGGCGCCCCAGACGACCTCCCCCTCCACGTCGAAGAAGTACATCGGGTACACCGCACCGTGGCGCTCCCAGTGCTCGACGCGCCGCCCTGAGCCCTCACCGAACGCTTCCAGCGGCGGGGTGAGGATCCGCTCGACCTCCCGGGCGTCGGCCGACAGGTCGCAGGGCCACGGGATCCACCCCACGAACGGAAGGATCAGGTAACCGGACGACGACGTAGGCAGAGCGTCCAGGGGGCCGAGGACATCCACCACCGCCGGGTCCAGCCCGATCTCCTCACGCGCCTCCCTCAAGGCGGTGTCCAGAGGGGTGGGGTCGTCCGGGTCGCTGATGCCACCGGGAAAGGAGATCTCGCCCTGGTGGCGGCTCAGCGTGGACGCGCGCTTGGTTAGCACCACGCGCAGGACCCCGTCGTCTTCGAACAGGGCAACCAGGACGGCTGCGCGCCGGCGGGACTGCGGGTCATCGGGATGACGGACGCCGCGAAGCGACTCCCGAACCGTGTCCACGGCGGGGGACGTCCCCCGCGACTCGCCGCCCGGCGTGGCTACTGGACGGGCAGGCCGGCGCGCAACTGGCTGGACCGCCTGCGCGCAAGCGCCCGGCGCTCCTGCTCGGTCAGTCCGCCCCAGATGCCGTAGCGCTCGCCGGCCTTGTAGGAGTAGTCGAGGCAGGGTTCGCGAACCGGACAGCGTCCGCAGGCCTCCTTGGCCACCGCCTCCCGGTCGTCCTTGTCCTGCTTGGTCTCGAACTGGTCGGGAGAAAAGAAGATCTCCGGGTCCATGCCCTTGCAGACGGCGTCGGCGCGCCAGTCGTTTTCGGGTTCGGACATGAACAACTGGGAGAGCGGCGTACCCTGCGTCATCATCACGGTGGCTCCTTCGAAAACTAGGCGGCTGCCCTGACCGAGGGCGGGCCGGCAGCCTCCAGGGACACCTCTCCTACCGTGGGCCCGGGAAGGCCAAACCTTTTGCGTCCGTCCATGGTGGCATCGCTGTCAAATCTAGAGCCAACGCAGCTGAGCTTTACAGCCCTCCTGAGCGGGAGTACGCTTCCACGCGAAGGGGCCCCGGCCGTGCCCACGCCGTGTCCGAGCCCCCGGGGATCGCAGACGATGGAACCGACGCCACCTTTCTTCGAGCCTCAGGACACCGACCGGATCTCGGCGGTGCTGGGCGACCCCACGCGGCGCGCCATGTACCTGCACGTCAAGCAGCGGCACTCACCCCTGACGGTCAACGACATCGCCGAGCACTTCGGAATCCACCGCAACGCGGCCAAGTTCCACCTCGACAAGCTCCTGGCGGCCGGACTGCTCCGCGCGGAATTCCGCCGCGTGAACGGCAAGCGGGGGCCGGGGGCCGGACGCCCCTCGAAGCTGTACTCGGCCTCCGACCA
>DATLNZ010000115.1 GCA_035536535.1 Actinomycetota bacterium
AGCGGCGCGTTCGGCGACGGGGTCCGGCACCACTACCACCGGGGTGGGATCTACGGGGGCCGTCGCTACGACCCGGGCTACTACGACGCGCCGGCTCCGTGGGAAGGCGCCTATCTCGGAAGGACCCTGCCGGACGGGTACCGGGAGCGGGGGAGCCGGGGGCCGAGGAGCTGGCTGTCCGGGCCTTCGGGGGACGACTGGCGCCGGTCGTCGTCCGGAGGCGGCGACTGGGGAGACTCCAGCGCCGGCGGGTCCAGCGCCGGCGGGTCCAGCTCCAGCTCCGGCAGCGCCGGGTCTGGCTCGAGCAGCTCGGGGTCCGGCTCGAGCTCGGGCAGCACCGCCGGCGGCGGGGACTGGTGAGCTAGGGCGACAACACCCACCGGGTCATGTCGTCCGGAAACTTCGTCCAGGCGAATGCCACGGTCGGGCGCAGTACCCAGATCGGCGGGCCGTGTCGCATCTCGTACTTGGCCTCGTAGGCGTCGTCGATCCGCGACATCATCGGGTGGGACGCTTCGGTGATCCGGTCGACCGAGCCCTCGAGCACCACCACGTCATCCCCGCTCTCCAAGTGGACGCATACGAGGGGGTTCGCCGCGAGGTTCCTCGACCACACGGTCTGCGGCCCACCCCCGAAGTAAAGAGTCCCCTCCACCCACACGCCCCACACGGGCATCGCGTGTGGCCGCCCATCCGGACGGCAGGTGGACACCCAGTAGTGGCGCGATCCTTCCATCCGCCGGGCCACGTGGTCCCAAGGGAGCAGCCCCTCGAGGTGCTCCGGGATCCCGTACCCCGGGATGTGCGGCCGTCCCACTGACTTCGACATCGAACCTCCTTGGCTTCCGGCCACTGTCGGCACTCCCCTGCATCATGTGATGCTCATCAAACCCGGAGGATGCATTGGAGACGACGGTGGCGCAACCGGTCGCAAGCGCCGGGTTCCACCTCGACCCGAGCCAGCAAGAGGCCGTTGATCACAAAGGCGGGCCGCTTCTCGTGGCCGGCTCCCCCGGCACGGGCAAGACGACAGTCCTGCTGGAGCGGTGGGTGCGGCTTGCGTCCGAGGGGCATCCGCATCGCGTCCTGCTGCTGGTCACGTCCCGGCGAAGAGCCCTGGAGCTGCGCGACGTCCTGCCGTGGAGGCTGCCTGCCCGCGCCCTTGTCGAGGTGCCGGTGCACACGTGGCATGCGTTCGCCTACCACCTCGTCACCCGCTACTACCGCCTGCTCGGCTCCCAGCGTCCGCCGGTCCTGCTTACCGCGCCGGAGCAGTGGTCGCTGGTCGCGGAGCTGCTCGCCACCGAGGACCCGGGGGCCTGGGGCGACTACGCCGGACAGCTGCGCGCCTCGGCTTTCGTAGGCGAGGTCGCCGACTTCGTCCTACGCGCCGGCCACCGGTGCGCCACCCCCGCGGAGCTCGAGGAGCTGGCCGAGAAGCGTCCGGACCACGAGGCGGTTGTTCGATTCGCCCTGCGATACCGCGAGCACCTGGCGCGCGAGTCGCGGCTGGACTACGCGGGACTGGTGGGCGCGGCCGCCCGCCTGCTCGACCTCAACGACGAGGTGCGGGACCAGGTCCGGCACCGGTTCCCGCACGTGCTGGTGGACGACGCCCAGGAGCTGGCGCCGGCTCAGCTGGCCCTGCTTCGCCGGCTGTCCACCGACTCTCTGGTCTGCGCGGGCGATCCCGACTCGGCCATCGAGGCGTTCCGGGGGGCCGACCCCTCGTGGCTGGCGCGATTCGCCGAAGTCGCGCCGGGCCACGACACGGTCGTCCTGCCGACCGTGCACCGGCACGGCCCCCGGATCGGAGGCGTCACCTCACGCCTCATCTCCCACGCGCCGGACGCGGGCCCCCATCGCGCGACGGAGTGGGCGGCCGGCACGGGAACCGCCGAGCTGCGCTGCCACTCGACGATGGCCGGAGAGGTCGAGGCCGCGGCACGCGAGGTTCGCGCGGCGCACCTGGGCGACGGTCTGCCCTACGAGCGGATGGCGATCCTGGTGTCGCAGCCGGCCGCCTACCTGGCGCCGCTCCAGCGGACGCTGGACTCCCTCGGGGTCCCGCACCGGACCGTGTCCGGAGGAAGGCCGCTGTCCACGGAACCCTCCGTCAGGGCCGTCCTGGACATGTGCCGCGTGGCCCTGATCGACCAGCCCGACGATGCCCTGCTCGCGTCGGTGCTCGCGTCGCCGCTGATCACCCTGGACCCCCATCGCATTCGGGAGCTGCGCAGGATGGCCTACGCGCAGGAGCGACCTTTGAACGAGGTGCTGGAGTCCGACGGCTGCGACCAGGCCGCGGAGTTCTGCCGGCTGCGCGACACGGTGAGGGCCGACCCAGGTGAGCCCGCGGACGCCACTTTCGTCCGGCTGTTCGAGGCTTCCCGGTGGTGCACGTCCCTTGCCGCCGCACGCGCCGGCGACGAGAAGCAGCCGAATCTCGACGCGCTCATCTCGCTGAATCGGGCTCTCGGCCACTTCGTGGAGCGGCGTCCGGGGGCCACCATGCGCATGTACCTGGAAACCACGGCGCAGTCCGGCGTGGAGGGCGAGGTCGAGCCGGGACAGCGGTCCGGACGCGGCGTGACGCTTCTTTCGTTTCATGCGGCCAAGGGCCTGGAGTGGGACCTGGTTTGCGTCCTGGGGGTGTCGGAGGGACAGATCCCCAAAGCCCACCGCGCGCAGGGACTGTTCGACCCGTGGGCGCTGGAGCTGGGGTCGGCGGTGGACCGTGCCCAGGCGCAGCTGGTCGAGGAGCGGCGCACCCTCTACGTGGCGTTGTCGCGGGCGCGCACCCGTCTTGTCGTATCCACGTCACCCGGCACCAGAAGGGCCGCGCCGTCGAGGTTCCTGGAGGAGTCGTTCGGCGAGGTCCCCGAGCCGGTCCCGTCCTCGCAGGCCCAGCGTCCGCTCACGATCCCGGAGATGACCGGGATGCTGCGCAGGACGCTTTCGGCCCCCGGGGCGTCGCATGCGGAGAGGTCCGCCGCGGCGGCGGCGCTCGCCGTGGTCCCGTCCGTCGACCCGTCCGCCTGGTGGTGGCGCCGTCCCTTCACGGCCGGACAGCCCCTCACGCCGGACGGAAAGCTGACGACGTCCTACTCGCGCATCGGCAAGTACGACAACTGCCCGCTGCAGTACGTCCTGGAGTCGGTGCTCGGCCTGGACCCGACGTCCACCTACCAGATGAAGTTCGGCTCCCTGATCCACGGCATCTTCGAGGAGGCCGACCCGCTCGTCGGGCAGATCAAGACGCTGGACGAGGCCAAGGCCATCTACAAGACAAGGTTCGTTGACCACCACAAGGACGACTACCCCAACGTCGTCTTCGCCCGGACCTACTACAAGGCCGGGATGCAGATGATCAAGCGCTGGTGGGCCTACGAACGCGAGCGCGGCCGGACCGTTGCCGTGGAGTTCGCCTTCGACGACCTGATCGTGGAAGGCCACACCATCCGCGGGCGCATCGACCGCGTCGCGCACAACGGCAGCGGGCTCGTGCTGTCCGACTACAAGACGTCCAGCTCCGCGCTGGCCTGGCAGGAAGCCAAGGACTCGCTCCAGCTAGCCATCTACTACCTGGCGGCCAGGAGCTACCCGGAGCTGATCCAGCACGGGGAGCCGGTGTCGATGCAGCTCGTCTACCCGGCCCTCGAGCACACGGACCGGACCACGGGGGACAAATCGCTTCAGCGCAGGTACCAAAAGCCCGAGGAGGCGCAGAACGCGCTCGCGAAGCTGGAGGGGATCCTCGCGGAGGCGGCCGCCGAACGCTTTGACCCGTCCCCGACGGCCGACTGCCAGTGGTGCCGGATGAAGCCGCTGTGCCCCCGGTGGCCCGAGGGGCGCGAGGTGCCGGCATGACCGCTGCGGCCTCCGAAGCGATCAAGGCCGCGCTGCGCGGGTACTCGCCCTCGCCCGAGCAGTGGGAGACGATCACCGCGGGGCTGGAGCCGATGTCGATCGTCGCGGGGGCCGGGTCGGGCAAGACCGCGGTCATGACGGCGCGCATCGTCCATCTCCTGGAGCAGGCGGTCGTGCGCCCATCGCAGGTGCTCGGGCTGACCTTCACCAACAAGGCCGCCGGGGAGCTGGAGAGCCGGCTCACCGAGGCGCTGGCGCGGATGGAGCCGCACCCGCGCGAGCACCCTTACGTCACGACCTACAACGCCTTTGCGCAGGACATAGTCCGCACGCACGGACCGCGGATCGGAGTCGACTCCGAAGCAGGACTGCTCACGCAGGCCCAGAAGTGGCAGATGCTCCAGCGGCTGGTGGACGGCCTCCAGGTGTTCGAAGCCCTGGAACTGCGACACCCGCTTTCGTTCATCCCACAGACCCTGGAGCTGGCCGACCAGTGCGCCAACCACCTGGTGGACCCCGAGGAGCTGCGCGAGGAGTGCGCGAGGCTGCTGCCGGAGATCACAGACGATTACGCCCTCACCACCCTGCGCAAACGGCGCGACTTCGCGCTGATCATCCAGGCCTACGTGGACGAAAAGCGCCGGCGGCGCAAGATCGACTTCGGCGACCAGATAGCGCTGGCCGTGCGGATCCTGGAGCAGTTCCCGGACGTGACCGCCGGCTACCGCGACCGTTTCCCGGTCGTGCTGCTCGACGAGTACCAGGACACCAACCCGGCCCAGAAGGTGATGCTCCAGGCCATCTGCCCGCCCGGCTCTGCCGTCACCGCCGTCGGCGACGCGCGGCAGGCGATCTTCGGGTGGCGCGGTGCTTCGATGTTCAACCTGATCGGGTTCGCATCGGACTTCCCGGCCGCCGACGGGTCCGCGGGCAAGCGGGCGTCGCTGTCGGCCAACTACAGGTCCGGACGCCGGATAGTCCACCTCGCCAACCGCGTCATCGCGTCCGTGCCCGAGGAGCGGCGTCCGGGGGACGAGTTGGTCGCCGTCCCGGCGAACGGCGAGGGCTGGGTGGGGGCCGGGCTGTTCTCCGACCAGGAGACGGAGGCGTCCTGGATCGCAGACGAAATAGAACGTCTTCACCCGGACAAGAACGGCTGGCGCGACACTGCCGTGCTGCTGCGCAGCAAGAGGTACATGGACCGGGTCGTGGCGGTGCTCGGCTCCCGGGACATCCCGGTGGAGATGCCGGAGCTGGGTGGCCTTTTGAAGATCCCGGCCGTGGTGGACACCGTTGCCTGGCTGCGGCTGCTGTCCGACCCCGGACCGTCCAGCAACCGGTGGCTGGCGCGCATCCTGATGGGTCCGCGCTTCCGCGTCCACTACAGCGACATCGCGCCCATCTCCCGCTGGGCGGCCGCGTCCAACCGCGAGCTCACCGAAGGCCTGCGGCCCGACGGGGGCCCGGAGCCGGATCCTGGGGAGGTCGCCTTCTCGCTTCTGGACGCGCTTTCGCACCTACACGAGGTGGACGGCGTGAGCGACGAGGCCCGTCCGCGGATCCGCGAGTTCGTCGAGCTTCTGTCCTCGCTGCGCGCGCAGTCGTCTCGCCCGCTGGTGGACCTGGTGCAGACGGTGGTCGAGCGGTCGGGACTGGCCGACGCACTGCTGTCGTCGTCGGCGCGGTCGGCGCCGGCGATGCACGAGAACCTGCGCAGCTTCCTCGGGGTCTGCGCCGAGTTCTCACCGCTGGAAGGCGAGCCGACGCTGGAGTCGTTTCTGGAGTTCCTTGATGCGGCCGAGGAGTCGGAGGACCCGATCCCGCTGGCGGCGTCGGCCTCCTCGGACTCGGTGAAGGTGATGACGATCCACACGGCAAAGGGCCTGGAGTTCGACAACGTTTTTGTCCCGGCGCTCGCCGCCAGCCAGAAGGTCAACAAGTGGGACGGACTGAAGCAGTACTCCGTGTTCCCGGACGTGCGAATGGCCGACCCGCTCACGTCGGCGCGCCAGCTGCCGCCGGGAATCCGTAAGGACGCCGCGCACCTGCCCGTGTTCAAGGGCAACAAGCAGAGCTACCGAAACGAGCTGCGCGAGCGCGCGATGGAGGACGAGCGCCGTCTGTTCTACGTCGCCGTCACGCGCGCCAGGCACAGGCTGTACTGCTCGGGCGCGTGGTGGTACGGCGCGCAGGATCGCAAGGGCCCGTCGGACTTCCTGGAAGAGGTCCTGGGTCACGCCGACGTCGTCGAGACGATCTGCCTGGAGGAGGCGACCGAGGACAACCCGGTCGTGGAGAAGATGCGCCGGGACCTCGTCTGGCCTCCCCCCGTCGAGGCGCCCGGGGGCCCGGGGGCCGAGTGGCTGGACAGGGCCGAGTCGCTGATCGCCGGTGGCACCGTCGCGGACGACGTGCTCGACTCGCCGGAGGCGCGGGACCTGTACGAAGAGCATGTCCGGACGATCCGCTCGCTGACTCCGATGGCTGCCGTCGACGAGCCGGCGGACATGCGTCCGAAGTCGCTGCCTGCCACGTCAGCGGTCCGCATCGCGCTCTCGAAAGAGGAGCCGGACCGTGTCCTGTCTCCGCTGCCGCGCAGGCTCACGGACGCTCAGCGCCTGGGCATCGAGATGCACGCGTGGATCGAGGAGCGGGCGCGGGGATTGGTGGGACTGGCCGACGAGGAGGCGCTCGACGAGGCCTCCCTGCCCCCGGACCCCGAGCACGTCGCCCGGATGCGCAGCAACTACGAGGACCGCTACGCCGCCAGGACCCTGGCCCGCCTGCCAGGCACGAGCGAGCCGCTGGCCGAGCTGCCGTTCATCCTCAAGGTCCGTGACGGACTGCTCGTGCGCGGTCGCATCGACGCCGTCTACGAGCGCGACGGAGGGCTCGAGGTGGTGGACTTCAAGACGGGAGCCGTCCCGCAGGAGACCGAGTGGGAACAGCTCGAGCTGTACGCGGAGGCCCTGGCGGAGCTGGGAGTGGTCACCGGCCCCGTCACCCTGACCTACGCCTACCTGGGGGCCGACCGGGATGCATCCAAGTCCTACGAGCCGCGGGGTCTTGAATGGCTGGAGCGAGGCTTGGCCACGGTGGCGCCCTGAGGGCCATGGAAGGTCCAGCCCGCTGCTCGGCCCTGGGCGCGGGCCTCACGCGTCCGCGCTGACGAGCGGCGCGAGCAGTGTTTCAGCCCAGCCGATCAGCTCACGATCACCCACGCGCCGCGCCAGCTCTAGGCTCTCGGTGGCCTGCTCCACGGCCGCGTCGCGGTCGCCGGCCTCGAGGGCGGCAGAGGCCAGGTGGTACAGGCATGCGGCGTAGCCCTGGTCGTCGCCGAATCCCGCATACAGCTCGGCGGCCTCCTCCAGGTATGGCACGCCGGCACCGTGGTCGCCGAAGTGCCACGCCACCTTGGCCAGGTTGAGTAGCACGTCGGCCACACCGTTGTCGTCGCGCAGCTCCCGGCGGATCGCCAGCACCTCGAGCAGTTCGGCCTCCGCAGCCGCGCGGTCGCCACGGTAGACATGGTTGAACGACGCGTTCATGCGCAGGATCGCCTGGCCGAGGCGGTCCTCCAACTCGACCGTCAGCTGCAGTGCCCGGTCGAAAAGCGCTTGCGCTTCGTCGAGGTCCTGGCGCGTCTGCGCCATGAGGGCCAGCTGGTTCAGGCACGACGCGGCGCCCGGCTTGAGCCCGAGGGACTCATAGGCCTCGTACGCCTGCCGTACCCACGGCTCCGCCACCTCGAGGTCGCCCTGGCGCCGCGCCATCGATGCCGCCCAGCGAAGCAGGGATGCGCGCCGTAACGGTTCGAGCTCGTCGGCA
Source organism: Actinomycetota bacterium (assembly GCA_035536535.1). Lineage (NCBI taxonomy): Bacteria > Bacillati > Actinomycetota > Actinomycetota bacterium. The sequence continues at coordinate 7,699 of DATLNZ010000115.1, forward strand.
CGGGCCGCGATGCGGTCCAGCCATCGGCGCCCCTCGTCCCAATACCCGCGCATCTCCCAGTACATGTAGGCGTTGCACGCGATCGTGGCGGCCAGGCCGATGTCCGTCTCGAGCGTGTGTGCCAGGGCGGCCGAGATGTTCTCGTGCTCGGCTCCGAGCACCTCGGCGGCCTCCATCGTCCGGTCGGAGTTGAAGTACTCGTCGTAGCTCACGAGCAGGTCGGCCAACCAGGTGGCGTAGGCGTGGAGGACGCCGGAAGTCTCGCCCGCGTCCGCCAGTCGCTGTGACGCGTACTCGCGGATCGTGTCGAGCATGCGGTATCTGCTACCCCTGGCGACAACGAGTGAGGCCTCCACGAGCGCGTCGAGCTCATCGCCTATACCGCAGGCCGAGGCCGCCGCCTGGCGCGTCCAGCCGCCCGCGAACACCGCCAGGCGCCGCAGGGCCGCCTGCTCATCGGACGTCAGCAGCTCGTGGCTCCAGTCGATGGTGGCCTGCAGGGTCGCGTGCCGCGGGTCGGCGGCCGCCGTCGGCAGCCGCAGGGCAGCGTCGATCCGCTCGGAAAGCACGTCCATGCGGCCTTCCGCGGCCTGGGCGGCGGCCAGCTCCACGGCGAGCGGCATCCCATCCAGCCGCATACAGATCGACGCGATCGCGGCGTCGTCGGCGTCGGCCACGCGGGAACGGGCGCGGAACAGCTCGACCACTTCGCGCTCGTCCATCGGCGGCATCGTCCACACCGCTTCCTGCGGCAACCGCAACGGCACCCGGCTGGTGGCCATGATCCGCAGGGACGGGCATCGCCTCAGCAGCTCGGCCGACAGCTCTGCGCAGGCCGCGGCCACGTGCTCGCAGGTGTCCAACACGAGTAGGTGCTCGTCCTCGCCGAACAGCTCCGCCAGAGCGTCGACGGCGTGCGACCCTGAGGCGCCGACGGCGGCAGCCACTCGTCCGGGCACGAGGTCGGACTGGGAGGCGGCCGCCAGCTCGGCCAGCCACACCCCCCGGAAGGCAGGGAGCGCGCGGCGGGCTACATGGAGGCCGAGCCGCGACTTCCCCACCCCGCCCGGACCGAGAACGGTCACGAGCGGCGACGTCATCAGCAGCCGCCGGA
>DATLNZ010000116.1 GCA_035536535.1 Actinomycetota bacterium
GGAAGTGGTCCAGCGCGCGCTCGACCTCGTCGGCGCCGCCGGTGGGCACGAGCCACAGCGCCATCCGAAAGTGCTCCGCAACGGACAGCGAAGGGAACACCGCCTTGCCACCCGGGACCTGCACGACTTGCCGTGTCGCCATCTCTACGGCGCCGGCCCCCGTGACGTCCGTGCCGTCCAGGGAAATCGTCCCTCCGGAAGGCCGGACCAGTCCGGAGATCGCCCGCAGCAGCGTGGACTTGCCGGCGCCGTTGGTGCCGAGCAGGGCGACGATCTCGCCTTCGCGGACCTCCGCGTCCACGCCGAACAGGATCTGGACGTTGCCGTAGCGCACCTCCACCCCCCGGCACGCGAGGACCGGCGGGGGGCCGTCGGTGCGAACGAGCGTCAGACGAGGCACGGCAGGCGGAGGCTCATCGGTCCCCGCGGCTGCGTCCGTTTCGATTCCTCTGCGCTTCGCGACCGACGACAGCCACCTGTCCCGCGCGCGACGAGCGCCGTCGGCCAGGCCCCCGGGGAGCATGAGCAGGACCAACACCAGCCCCGGCCCGGTGGCAAGCAGGGACAGGTTCTGCAACGACGCGTTGGCTCGCTCGGCGAGCTTCAGTCCCTCAAACCCCACCGCAGCGGCGAGCGCGCCGGCGACCGTTCCGATCCCGCCCACGACGGTGACCGCGAAGATCCCGATGCTCTGCGTCGCCCCATAGGCGGCCGCGTCGATGGCTCCCTGGTGGTAGGCCAGCAGGACTCCGGCGATGCCCGCAAGGCACCCGGACATCGCAAACGCCGCGAGCCTCGTCCGCCCTGCATGCACGCCGTACGCGGCGGCGGCCGCGGGGTTGTCCCGGACCGCGACAAGGATCCGTCCGGACCGGTGGCGCCGGAACGACCACACCGAAACCAGCACGCACGCCAGGATCGCGAGGCACGCGTAGTAGAAGGGACGCTCGCCCGACAGCCGGACCCCCAGCAGCCGGTGCGGCGTCTCGCCCGACAGGTCGAAGCGCTGCCAAAGGGCCGGACGAAGGATGCGTGTGGCGCCCTCGGGCATCATCGCGCGACCGATGGGGAAGTCCGGGTTGAGGACGTACATCTCTACCGTCGCCCCGAACGCAAGCGTCGCCACCGCCTGGAACAGTCCCGGGAGCCGGGAGGCCGGGAACCCCACCGCTGCCGCGACGATCCCCGCGGCCAGCGCGCCTGCGACCAGGGTGGCGAAGAAGTCCAGGCGGTGGGTGCCGGCCATGAACCCGGCCACCAGTGCGCCGATGCCGACGAAGCCGAACTGCCCGAGGCTGATCTGCCCTCCCCACCCTGTAAGCACGACCAGCGAGACGGCGACGATCGCCGTGATGACGACCAGCGTCGCGAACCCCGTGTTGGCGGCACCCGCGTACCAGGGCGCCAGCAAGGCGGCCAGCACGGCGATGACGATCAGCGCAGCTCGCGCCGCCCTCACCTCCACGACCTGCCGTAGTTGCGCGGGAAGAGCGCGGACCGTCTGGACCGTCTGCCACGTCGACCCCTCCTCTGACCTAGCCGTCCGGGCTCGCTGCAGCGCAAGACCACCGAGGACGACCGGCAGTGTCGTGGCCGTCGCGACGGCCGCCCGGCCCGAGGCGAACACAGCCGACTGGTCCACCACGCCCATCGCGATGCCGGCGGCCAGCGCCACCGGCATGCTCTCCATGCGCGCCACGACGGCCGCGGCCAAGGCGAACAGGATTATCCCGGGCCCCGCCAGGCCCCCGAGGGGAAGTCCGATCAGCGGCCCACGCAGGAATATGGCCGCCGCCGCCAGCACGCCGGCGATGGACCACGCGATCGTCGAGACCTTCGTCACGGGGATGCCGAGCAGCGAGGCGCGGTCGGCGTCCTCTGCCGAGGCGCGCATGGCGATGCCGATAGGGGTCCGCCGGAAGAACAGCGCGAGTCCGGTGGCGATTCCGGCCACCACCAGCAGCGCGAACACGAGGTCGCCGTTGAAGTCGTCGGCCTTCAGAAACCGGTGGCACCCACGCGAAAGGGGGCCGAGCGGCGAGTCGGCGCGGCACAGGTGAAGACCGCTCAAGGG
>DATLNZ010000117.1 GCA_035536535.1 Actinomycetota bacterium
GCGGTGACCGTCGAGCCGGAAGGCGGTTCCAAGGCTCCTTCGTCGACGCCCATCCTTCAGGGCGCGTAGACGAAAACGCGCCGGACCCATCCGGCCGGCGCCGGGGCCCGAATACCCCACGTGAACAATCGACGGATCCGACGGGCAGTCACCCTCACCGCCATCTGCGTGTCCCTTCTCGGGGCAGGCTGCGGCGGCGGGTCGCAGCAGCCGACGGTAGGAGACGGGGAAAGCACCGGCTCAGGCTCAGGCATGCAGAGCGGCCAGCAGGGCGGCGGCGAAGGCAAGGTCACCATCTCGGGGTTCGCATACGACCCCGCGGTGCTGACGGTGAAGGCAGGCACAGAAGTCAGCTGGAGCAATAGCGACGACATCTTGCACACGGTCACGGCCGGGACCAACGAGGCCCCCGAAGCGGAGAACTTCGACGGGCAGCTGGACGGCAAGGGAACGACCTTCAAGAAAGTTTTCGAGGAGGCCGGGACCTTCCAGTACTTCTGCACCAAGCACAAGCTGGCGATGAAGGGCGAAGTGAAGGTCACTTAGCTCTGGATCGCGGCACCACCAGGTAACGACCATTCGACGAAGGGAAACGGCATGAGCAAGCAGTGGAGGAAGTTGGCAGTAGCAGCGGTGGCAATGAGTCTTTTCGGCGCCGCCTGCGGTTCGAGCGGCGACAAGTCTGAGGAGTCGGCGGGCGAAGCTCCCGAGGCCTCCGGGCACAGTGACTCGAAGGACGCCGGTACGGCTGAGGGCCTGCACGTAAGGCTCACGCAGCTTCTCGGCGAGCACGTGACGCTCGCGTCGTTCGCGACCGGCTCCGCTCTCGGCGGCAACACCAAGGCCTTTGAGGCCGCGGCCGCGGAGCTCGGCAACAACACGTCCGACCTCACCGATGCGGTCGGCTCCGTGTACCCCAAGGGCAAGGACCCCTTCAAGGGCCTGTGGCAGAGCCACATCGACATGTTCGTCCGCTACACCCAGGCCACGGCAAAGGGTGACAAGGCGGCACAGGGTGTCGAGGTGACGAAGCTGACCCAGTACGCCAATGACGTGGGCGTGTTCTTCTCAGGCGCGAACCCGAACCTGCCGAAGGACGCGGTCACCGCACTGGTGAAGGATCACGTGCTTGACCTCAAGGGCGTCGTCGACGCGCAGGCGGCAAAGGACTTCACTGGCGCTTACACGAAGATCCGTGACGGCTACCACCACATGGACATGATCGGCGGCGCACTCGCCGGCGCGATCGCCAAGCAGTTCCCGACGAAGTTCTCGGGCGCCGCCGACTCAAAGAAGGCGGCTCTCCACACCACGCTCACCCAGCAGTTCGGTGAGCACGTGGCGCTGGCCGCCGCGGCGACCGGCAATGCTCTGGCAGGCGACACCAAGGCCGCATCGGCCGCGGCGGCTGCCCTCAACGGCAACACCGACGACCTCACCAACTCGGTCGCCTCGGTGTACCCGCAGGCCAAGACCCCTTTCAAGGGCCTGTGGCAGAGCCACATAGACATGTTCGTCCGCTACGCAGGAGCAAAGGGCTCCGGCGATCAGGCCGCTCAGGACAAGGAAGTCCAGAACCTGACGAAGTACACCGTGGACGTCGGAGCCTTTTTCGCCGGCGCCAACCCCAACCTGAACAAGGACACCCTCGCCGCCGGCGTCAAGGAGCACGTCCTCGGACTGAAGGAAGCCGTCGACGCCCTCGCCGCCAAGGACTACCCCAAGGCGTTCTCGTCCCTGCGTGAGGCGTACCTGCACATGGACGGGCTAGGAGCCGCCTTGTCAGCCGCAATCGCGAAGCAGTTCCCGGACAAGTTCCCCGCCTAGTCCGGACCCGTACCCCCGCCGAAAGGGCGCCCCCGAATCCGGAGGGCGCCCTTTCGCTTTCGCCGGCCGGGACCACGGGGAGATACTGGTGTTGATGTCAGTCGGCTCGAAACTTTGGAAGCAGGCCCTGGCCCAGCTGGACTCGGCCGTCGAGGCCATAGGCCTGGACCCCAACGTCCACGAGCTGCTGCGCCACCCGAAGCGCACGCTCGAGGCTTCGTGTCCGGTCCGGATGGACTCCGGAGAGGTGCGGGTCTTCCAGGGCTTCAGGGTGCAGCACAGCTTGGCGCGGGGTCCGGCCAAGGGCGGCCTGCGCTACCACCCCGATGTCGACATCGACGAGCTCAAGGCGCTGGCGATGTGGATGACGTGGAAGTGCGCGGTGGTGGACCTTCCCTTCGGCGGCGCCAAGGGCGGCGTCATCTGCGACCCGACGAAGCTTTCGGTCCGGGAGCTGGAAGGGGTCACCCGCCGGTACGCAAGCGAGGTGGCGCCCATCACGGGGCCCGAGGTCGACATCCCGGCCCCCGATGTGGGCACCGACGAGCGGGTGATGGCGTGGTTCATGGACACGATCTCGATGAAGGCCGGACATCCCGTCCTCGGCGCCGTTACCGGCAAGCCGCTTCTGGTCGGCGGGTCCGCGGGCCGGGCTTCCGGGACCTCGGTCGGCGTGTCGTTTGTCCTGGAGGCGGCGCTGCGCTCGCTGTCCTGGGACACCGAGGGGCTGACGGCAGCGGTCCACGGATACGGGAAGGTCGGCTCGTACCTCGTCCGTTTGCTGAACCAGCTCGGTGTGCGTGTGATTGCCGTCGCCGATGCGGGCGGCGGGATCTACTCGCCATCGGGCATCGACGACGCCCTGCTCAGCCGGCACTTCCTCGAGGCGCGGACGGTGGCCGGGGCACCGGGGACCGAGCCCATCGAAGGCGCAAAGGTGCTGGAGGTCGCGTGCGACATCCTCATCCCGGCCTCCATGGAGCGGGTCATCCACGCGGACAACGCCCCGAAGGTCCTCGCCCGGCTGATCGTGGAGGCGGCGAACGGCCCGCTGACGCCGGAGGCCGACGAGCACCTGGCGTCCGAGGGCGTGTGCATCGTCCCCGACATCCTGGCCAATGCGGGCGGCGTAACCGTGTCGTACTTCGAATGGGTGCAGGGCCTACAGGGGATGTTCTGGTCCGAAGAGGAGGTGGGAGCGCGCTTGAGGACGATGATCGACCGTGCCTTCAACGCCACCTGGGTCCGCTCCGACGGGCACAACCTGCGCCAGGCCGCCATGTGGCTGGCCATCGAGCGGGTCGCGGAGGCGATGCGCCTGCGCGGCCTGTACCCCTAGGCGGGGGTGACGGAGGTCTGAAGGACGACGCGGCCCACGTCGCGGATCGTCCACGTCAGCGACGTGTGACTGGACCCCACCCGCCCCGGCTCCAGCTGCCAGGCGATGGTCGTGCGTCCGGACACGCGTCCGGCGAACGTCCCGGAGGGACCTGTGGTGTTCAGGGTGCCGGACACGATCCCGACGAGCTCGGCCGCGTCGTGGCCCCCGGACCGCACGAACCGGGAGATTCGCAGCCGGGACGTGAGCCGGGCGGTGATCGTCTCGGTGTCGATGCGGCGGGTGGACGACCACCGCTCCCGAAGCCGCACCGGCCGGGGAGCAAGCGGCGGGTCCAGCTGCTGGACGATCGAGGCGAGGTCGGCTTCCCCGGCGCTGCGCGGCGACACCCCCTGCACCGTGTCCAGAGCGAGCTTTCCGGTGGAGTCGCGGACGAGCTCGGCCACGATCGCCGGACCGTCGCCCACCTCCAGCCGCAGCGTCGCGCCGTAGTCGGAGTCGGTCACGCGCAGCACGGCGTCCAGCGCCTCGCGCCCCAGTGCCGAGGACCCGCCCACTTTCGTCCGGACGTCGTACTCGGCCGGCCCGATCGGACCGCGCCGCAGCGTCACGCGGTCGTCGCGGCAGGCGACGAGCGTGCACAGGAGCAAAAGGACCGCCAGCAGCCTTGTCATCGGCACCCCGACGTTACAGATAGCCTCGCCACATGACCCGTGACGAGCTGGTGGCGGCGGTGTGTGAGCAGCCGGCGGCCACCGGCATCTTCAGCGATTTCGACGGCACCCTTGCCGAGATCGTGGACGACCCGTTCCTGGCCCGTGGCGTGGACGGCGCCTGGCTGCTGCTCGAGGACCTCGCACGCCGCTTTGCCGTGGTCGCCGTGGTGTCGGGACGTTCGATCACCCACCTGCTGGACAACTTCAATCCGGAGGGCGTCTTGCTGTCGGGCTCCCACGGCCTCCAGCGTTCCGACCGCGAACGGCGGTATGTCGAGCAGGAGGCCATAGATGCAGCGTCGGAGGCTGTGGAGCTGCTGGCCCACCTTCCGGGGGTCAAGGTGGAGCGCAAGCCGCTGGGGGCCGCTATCCACTGGAGGCTGGACCCGGACTCGGCCGAGGCCGCACGGCGGGTCGCCGAGGAGGTGGCGCCGCGGCACGGAATGATCCTGCGCCCGGGGCGGATGGTCCTGGAGATGGCTCTGCCCGGTCCGGGCAAGGGCGGCGTCATATCCGACCTGATCGCCGAGCACGGTCTTGGGACAGTCCTGTTCGCCGGCGACGACCTCGGCGACCTCGAGGCGTTCCGGCACCTGCGCACGCTGCCTGTGCGTTCGCTGCTGGTGGCGGTGGCGACCCCGGAGTCGCCGGACGCACTGCGCGAGGCCGCGGACCTGGCCGTGGACTCGCCGCGGGACGTGGTGGCTCTGCTGTCGGAGATCCAGCGGGCGAGTGAGCTCAGGCCGCCACAGGGCTGAGCCTGCGGCGCTCGGCCCTGGACAGGCCCAGCAGGTGGATCGCGAAGAACAGGACCGATCCGATGAGGTACTTGAGCGGCGGCAGCCGGACGCTTCCCGGGTCGCGGTAGGCGGCGATGACGAACGGGTCGGACAGGGGAATGCGTTTTTTGCCGAGCCGATCTCCGGTCAGGCGCGGGTCGCGGGTGACGGTGGTGACGGTGCCCTGCGCGACCATCGTCCCGTCCTCTTCCTGGAACCGGATGTTGTCCACCTCCTGCAGCGGCGCGACCCGTGCACCCTCCACCTTGGGAAGAGAGTCCTCCTGCGCGATGAGTGTCTGCGCGTGCTCGCACAGTTCGCGCTGCTCGCCCTCAAGGTCCTCCGGCTCGGTGGTCAGGCAGGTGCCGATGGCCGACTTGAACGCGTCGTTGTCGGGGTCTTTCTTCTTTTTGGTCATCCACGAGCCGCTGGGATAAGACGACAGCTCGGTTAGTGTCCGGTCGTCGACCTTGGCCTGGGAGATCGTCTCGGACTCCGCCGCTATCGGGACCCAATGGGGCTCCGGCCCCCGGGGGCCGAGTGCGGTGACCACCCAGAAGATGGACAAAAACACCGCGAGTCCTCCCATCGCGGCTCCCGTCAGCCAGTAGCCGAACCTCCAGCCGGTGTTCAGCGCGACCAAGGCGTAGACGCTGCCGTGAAAGATGATCACGGAGCCCACGAAGATGATGACCCCGATCGGATGGTCGATCATCGTCCGCCTCCTCCCGCAGCCGCCCCGGACTTCTGGATCGACCGCAGGTATGCCATCACGGCGTCGATGTTCTCGACGTGCAGGCGGTTCTTCCACGCCGGCATAGGCGTGTTCGGACGGCCGTTGTTGACGGTCTCCCTGGACGCCTCTTCGCCCGCCTTCAGAATCTCGGCCGCCGGGGTGCGCGCCAGGGCCGCCTCGACGACCGCCGGCTCGGGATCCGGGTCGCCCGGGTCCAGGTCCATCTCGATTCGCAGGCGCCGGGCCACGCGGTCCCTCATGACGTGGATTCCCAGACGGTAGAACTCGGTGGTCAGGTCGGGGGCGTAGAACGTCGGGATCGGACGTCCCATCGCCCGGCCGGTCGCGTCCGGACCGTGGCACACGGCGCACTTGGACGCGAAGACCTTGGCCCCGTCGCGCTCCTCACGCGCCATCTCGAACTTCGTGCGGTCGAGCTTTTTGAGCTGGATCTTCTCGATGTAGTTCAGGACGTCGTCGATCTTCTGGTCGTTGAGGCCCCCACCGAAGCGGACGCTCCAGGCCGGCATCGGCGTGCCCGGTCTCCCGCGCTCGACGATCGACTGAACCTGGTCGCGCGTCAGGCGCCCATAGACACTGTTCAACGGGGGCGCCGGCCATTCCGGATTGGTGGACGCGAAACCGCCGCTTCCATCCGGACCGTGGCACGACGCGCAGTTGGCCCCGGACTCCCCCTCGTCGGTGGCGGGCTTGTACTCCACCCGCCCGCGCTCGACGGAAGCGGCCAGGAACTTCTTGGCGTAGCTGGCTTCCCGGAAAGGCTCCACGGCCAGGTAGACGGCCAGGAACCCGGCGCAGAAGATCATGCTCGCCACACCCCACACGAGCATCCTGTGCAGCCTTGGCCCCTCGAGGACCGAGTCGGGGTCGCCGCGGGAGAAGTTGGCCGGCAGCGGCTCCTGGCGCGCGCGCCTCGGCCGCCCGTAGACCAGCAGCAGCAAAACCAGCACCCCGAGGGTGCCGGCGACCGCGAGGATGGCTATGCGCTGCGGCGTCATGCGGAAGCCCGGGTAGTGGAGCGGGTCACGATCAGTGCCCGCCCCCCCCGGCAGCCAGGCAGTGTGGTCCGGCGGGCGGCTGGACGACGGTGTCGGCCCCCTTTGCCGGCTGCGCGAGCGGCTTCGACGTGTCGACCAGGACCCGGCCGCCGTCGATGGTCATCTTGAACCGCCACAGGCCCGCCGGGGCCGGCGAGTTCGGCTGGACCTCCCCGGCGCCGTTGTACACCGAGCCGTGGCAGGGGCACTCGAACCACTGTGACGTCACGCAAAACGGGACGCGGCAGCCGAGGTGGGCGCACTTCTGGTACAGCGCCATGATTCCTTCCTTCGTGCACTCGGCCTCCACGTAGGGGTTGTCGTCGGGCTCGGGCGGAGTGTAGGCGACGAGGTAGAACCGTCCCTCGGCGTTGTAGTACGGCTGCTTTTCGTCGGCGATGCGCTTTTTGATGTCTTCCAGGTTGCCCGCGTCGATCACCGAGCCGAACCCGCCGATCTTGTTCGGCCACAGCATCGCCAGCGAGCCGCCGCCCATGCCGACCCCGAAGACAGTGCTCGACAGAAGCAGGACCCGGTTGAGGAACATCCGGCGGTTCACCTGCACCTCGGGTGAGTCCGGGACGGCCCCCGCCGCCACCGGTGCGGGCGGGGGAGGCGCGGTCTCCGCGGCGCCTCTCACCACGCGGGTGCCCGAGGGACCAACGGTCTCGCGCGGGCGCCGGCGCATCACGTAGGTAGCCAGCAGGAGGAAGCCGATCCCCGCCAGGACCACCGCCAGGGCTACGACGATGCGGACCGCCAAGGCGTCTCCTCTAGACCTCGAAGAACAGACAGGGCCCGTTGCCGCAGTCGTCCCAGGGGTAGGTGAAGTTCCACCCGGGCCCCCGGAAGAACGACCCGATCACTGTGAGCGTCGCCCAGTAGAGCATGAACAGCGTGAACAGCGAGATCGCCAGCTTGCGGTCCTGCGGGCGGACCGACGGGTTGCGGTCGATGAACGGCGCCACGGCCAGTCCGATCAGCGTGAACTGCGGGATCGTCACGCCTGCCACCTGCGGGTGGTAGTAGCGCAGCAGCTCCTGGAGGCCCAGGAAGTACCAGGGAGCCTTGGAGGGGTTGGGGGTCTGGTTGGGGTTGGCAAGCTCGAGGAAGGTCACGTCGGCCACCGCCGACAGGACGAACAGCAGCACCGACATGAGCAGCAGGGCGACGAGCTCGGCCATCAACAGGTGGGGCCAGACGTTGATCTTGTCGTCCGGAACGCGCTGCATCCGCTGGATGGCCTCCTGGCGGACGACGGCCAGGAGGCGGTCCGCGGGCGGCTTGCCTCCCTGCGGTTTGACCGGAAGTTCTTCGATGTCGGCCATCTCGCCCTCCTACAGGGGTCCCGAGAACCCGTCCTTGCGGACCCGCCAGAAATGAACGGACATCAGAAGCACGATCACGAACGGAAAGAACAGCACGTGCAGCACGTACCAGCGCAGCAGGGTGTTGCCTGAGATTTCGACCCCTCCGAGCAGCACGAAGTTGACCTGCTTTCCGATCAGGGGAGCAAACCCCCCGAGGTTGGTGCCCACGGTCACCGCCCACAGCGCCAGCTGGTCCCAGGGCAGCAGGTAGCCCGTGAACGACAACAGCAGAGTGATCAGCAGCAGCATCACGCCGATGATCCAGTTGAACTCCCGCGGCGGCTTGTACGCGCCCGTGTAGAAGACGCGGGCCATGTGCAGGAACACCGTGAAGACCATCAGGTGCGCGCCCCACCGGTGCATGTTGCGCATGAGAAGGCCGAGGTTGACGTTGGTGTGCAGGTCCCGGACGTCCTGCCAGGCCTGGGGGTCGGTGGGCCGGTAGTAGAACATCAGGAAGATCCCGGTGAGCGTCAGGACCACGAACAAAAAGAACGACAGCCCGCCGAGGCACAGGGTGTAGCTGAAGCGCACGGAGTGGCGCTTCACCTTCACCGGGTGCAGGTGGTACAGGATGTTGTTGACCATGACCATCGCGCGGTTGCGCGGGTTGTCCTGGTAGCCGCGGCGGAACGGGGAGCCGGGCCGGAAGACGGCCTTCCAGAACTGGCTGTCGCGGATCTTGCGGTCCAGGTTCTCGGGAACCTGGGTCAGGTCGGGCTTCCGGGGACGAAACCTCTTGGCCACCCGCCGATCCCTCCTCGTCGCCTTCGGTTTGCGGTTTGCGGTTAAGTGGTGCCGAGGTGCCGATTTCGCGAGTCGGCCTTGGGCTTCACGATCTTGTCCATCGTGATCGCGTCCGTGGGGCAGCGCTCGACGCAGATGTTGCACCGCGTGCACTCCACGTCGTCAACCCAGAAGATGACGCGCGGCTTGTCGGTCTTGATGGCGTCGTCGACGATGAGGGCGGACGCCTCGCCTTCGACGGCCGACGAGTCGACCATGAACAGGCAGTGCCAGGGGCAGTGGTCGACGCAGGCCCCGCAGACGATGCACAGTTCCGGGATGAAGCCGAGGTACTTCTTGGCGCCTTTGGCGCGCTGCATGTCCTCGGCATCCAGGACGGCGATGTCGAAGTGCTCGCCTGCGTCGCGGACGGGCGCGTCACTCACGACTTGAACCTGCCCGCGCGGCGCTGTCGCTGGCCCCAGACGTAGGTGAGGGCGCACATGACGAAGAAGAAGATCCCCTGGACCGTGTTCACCACGATGTCCCGTACGTACATGTAGCCGTCGCCCTTCATGAAGCCCAGGAACGTGTACTTCTCGCCGATCTTGGTGTGCTCGGAGTCGAACCAGTACAGCATCCGGGAGGGGATTTCGGCGATGAACAGCGTGACCACGATGCCGATCAGCGTGGCGAGAAGGATCGCACTGGTCCACGTCAGGGTCCGCTCGCTGCGGGCGATCGGGATCAGCGGCAGGGCCAGGAGGATCGCCAGCACGGTGACGAACAGGATCGTCAGCATCGGCCTGAGTCTACTCTGACGCCGCCACACCGGACAAACGTGAAGCAATTCACAAGCGCACGTTTGACCAGCGTCTTTGGACGATGACCGCCCGTCACTCGGCCTCCAGCCGGCGCATCACGCGCGCCGCCCGCAGCTCCAGGTCCGAGCGCTGGGTGTCGTAGTCGTCGGCCGGGACCAGTCCCTCGGCCAGTTCGCGGTCCAGCTCCCGAAGCGACTCCAGCAGGCCGTCGCGCGTCCGGATCAGTTCGTCGCGCTCCTGATCCCGCGTCGGCTGAACGGCCGGCCGGTAAAGCGGCGCCGCCACGTACGCGGTCAGCGCCGCCAGCACCGCGAGGAAGGCGATCAGGTCCATCGTCCGGCTCCGGCGGGTTCGGCGGCCGCCCGCACGGGCGCCTGAGCGGCGCGGCCTGCGTACGGGTCACGGCGACGCCGGGCGAGCAGCGCGAACAGTCCGCCCAGCACCGACAGCAGCGTCCCCACCCAGACCCACATCACCAGGGGGTTGTGGTGGATGCGGAACACCGAGCGGTCCTCGTCGTCCAGAGTGCCGGCCAGGATCACGTAGAGGTCCGCGGCGGGCGTCGTCCGGATGGCGATCTCCGACTGAGGCTGGTCGAAGTTGGCGTGGATGTTCAGCTGCGGTCGTAGGGTGGCGACGCGACGTCCGCCCCTGTGGACGTCCAGGACGGCCAGGTTCACGTCCTTGTCGGGGGCCCGGTGGGCCTGCAGGTCCCGGTAATGGAAGTCGTAGCCGGCGAAGGCGAAGCGGTCCCCGACCCGCACCGAGACCTCGGTCTGGGCGCGCATCAGGCTGCCGGCGAACCCGACGAACATCACGGCCACCCCGATGTGGACGAAGTAGCCGCCGTAGCGTCGCGGGTTGCGCGCGAGGTTGCGCCACGATCTTCCTGCGCCGGGCCGGCCGGCCCCCCGGACGAGCTCCTGAACGCCCGAGGCCGCGGCGAGCGCGGCCAGCGCGCACAGCAGCCCGAACAGCGCGTTGCGCGACAGAGCCCCCGCGGCGGTCCCCCCCACAGCCGACACGGCAGCCGGCAACCGCATCCGGTGCGCCACGGCGCGCGCCGACCCGCGCCGCCACGGCACGACCGGACCGACCGCCGCCAGCAGCATCAGCAGCGCGCCGAGCGGAGACATCACCCGGTTGAAGAACGGGGGCCCGACGGACAGCCTGGTTCCGGTGGCCGCCTCGGTGAGCAGCGGCAGGACCGTCCCCCACAGGATCACGAATGCCGCCGCGACGAACAGCAGGTTGTTGACCAGGAACAGCGACTCCTTGGACAGCGGGGCGTCGAGCCTGTTGTCGGAGCGCAGCGAAGGCAGCCGCCAGATGATCAGCACCGCGCCGGCCGCCGTCTGCAGGGCGAGAAACAGGAAGAACCAGCGTCCGACCGGCGACTCGGCGAACGTGTGCACCGACGACAGCAGTCCGGACCGGGTGAGGAACGTCCCGAAGACGGCGAGGTCCGCTGCCAGGACGACCAGGAACAGGTTCCAGACCTTCAGCATCCCGCGGCGCTCCTGGATGGTGGCCGAGTGCAGGAACGCCGTGAGCGCCAGCCACGGCAGCAGGGCCGCGTTCTCGACGGGGTCCCAGCCCCAGTAGCCGCCCCAGCCCAGCTCCGTGTAGGCCCAGGCGCCGCCGATGACCATCCCGGCCCCCAGCGCGAGCCACGGGACCAGCGCCCACGTACGGACGGTCCGCAGCCAGTCGCCGCCGGTGCGTCCGGACGCGAGCGCGGCGACGGCCACGGCGAAAGGGACCGTCAGGCCGACCAGTCCGGCGTAGAGGAGCGGCGGATGGATCATCATCCCCGGCGACTGAAGAAGGGGGTTGAGCCCGCGTCCGTCCGCAAGCGTGGCGTCCAGCTGCCTGAACGGGTTCTCCCCGATGGCCGTGACCAGTCCGAAGAACACCACCGTGACCCCCAGCACAGGAAGCGCCCAGGGCAGCCAGCTCCGGGCCGAGGGGCGCGCCGCGAATACGGCCGAGAACGTGGCGGCGATCCAGCACCACAGGAGCAGCGAGCCGTCCATGCCCGACCAGAAAGCCGACAGCGTGTACCACGGCTGCGTCGCCCGGCTGGTCGTCTCGGCGACGTATGCCAGCGAGAAGTCGCGCGTGAAAAGCGCGTACCACAGCAGTCCGGCGGCGATCGTGAAGCAGGCAGCGGAGGCGGCCATCGCCCTGCGGGAGCTGTCCAGCAGCTCGTGCCGTCCCACCGTCCAACCGGCGGGGGAGCGCCGCAGCGACGCGGGAGCCGCGACCGACGCGAAAGCTGCGAACCCGCAGCCGAGAAAAATCAGCCAGCGTCCGGACATCGGCGTCAGCCGCCGGCGGCCCGCACCTTGGCGCGGGCCTCGCGCTCCTCCTCAGGGACGAACTTCGAGGAGCACTTGGCCATGATGCGGCTCGCGACCAGGGTGCCCGAGGCGTCCAGGCGTCCGTCGGCGACGACGTCCGTGGACTCCTTGAGCGTGTCCGGCACCTCGCCGTGGTAGCGGACGGGGACGCTGTGGCGGCCGTCGGTGACGACGAACGCCACGGACGAGCCGCTGCGGTCAAGCGACCCCCCGGCCACGCGTCCGCCGAGGCGAAGCGAGCGCGACCCAGGCTCGGGCTTTGACTGAAGGTCGCTGGGGGTCACGAAGTACGACACGGCGCCCGGCGACGCGATCGACCAGGCGGCGAGAGATCCAACGCCGGCCAGGATGAGAGCGATGCCGGCGGTCCAGCGCAGGCGGCGGGCTCTGGCGGATCGCGCATTCGAGGCCGCCGGATCGGGTCCGGCCGCCGGGGTGGGGGCTGCTTGCTGGGGTCCGGTCACGCGTCGAGCCTACCGGCTGGGTCCGGGGTGCTCCCGCTCCAGGGCGTCTATGCGTTCGGAGATCCGGCGCTGCTTACGCCACAGCCGGATGAGGTACGCCGACATCGCCAGCCACGCCACAAGGAAGCCAGCGCCGAGCGCGGCGACGGAATCAGGCACCCTGCGTCTCCACCGGCAGTGCCGACGCAGGCGCCGGCGGGGCGGCGTAAGGGGGTTGCGAGCCGGGCGGGTAGTCGCCGAGCGCCGCCAGCCGCGCGGACGACTCGGCCTGCGAGACGCGCATCACGAGCAGGGTCCAGAACAGCAGCGTGAACGCGGCCAGCGAGACCAGCAGCGTCACGAGCATCGAGCGCGGCAGCTGCGGTCCCTCCGGTCGCAGGACGGTCGGCAGGGGATGCAGCGTCCGCCACCACACCACGGCGAAGTGCACCACCGGGATGTCGATGGCTCCGATGATCCCTATCACCGCGCTTGTCCGGGCGCGGCGGGGGCCGGGCGGAGTCAGCGACCGGAAGACCAGGTACCCGGCGTAGATCGTCCATAGCACGAGCGTGGACGTCAGCCGCGCGTCCCACACCCACCACACGCCCCACACCCGGCGTCCCCAGATCGGACCCGTGATCAGGACGATCGTCGTGAACAGCACCCCCAGTTCGGCCCCCGCGCCGGCGATACGGTCCCACCGCTGCGTGGTGGCGGGTTCCCGCGTCACCAGCACGAGCAGGCTGGACAGTGCCACGACCGCGAATGCCAAATACGCCACCCAGGCGGCCGGGACGTGCACGTAGAAGATCCGCTGGACGGGCCCCTGCAACGCCTCGGTCGGGGCGTAGAAGAACATCAGGGCGATGGCGGCGGTCATGGCTGCGGCGGCGAGGACGGGAAGCGCCGCCGGCAGCAGGATCCGCGCCTGTGGCGTGTGCGGCGAGCTCATTCGCGGACAGCGTAGTCGAACAAAAGCAGCCCGGTCCCCAGCGCGATGACGTCGAACGCGCCCAGGATCAGCAGTCCGGTGGCGGGGGAGTCCAGCGTGGTGGCGCCCAGAATGTGGCCGAGCAGCCTCACGCAAGCGATCGTCTGGGGCACCACGAGCGGGAACAGCAGAACGGGCAGCACCAGCTCGCCGGATGCGGTCCCCGACGTTGCCGCTGCGAGCAGCGTCCCCCAAGCGAGAAGCCCCACCAGTCCGGCCAGCACGACACCGATCGCGGCCGGTGTCCTCGCGAGGCTGCCGGTGGCCAGAAGGACCGCCGGCGGGACGACGGCACAGGACAGAAGCCCCAGCGCCGCCAGCGCGGACAGCAGCTTGCCGAGGTACAGGGCAGCGGGGTCCACGGGGGCCGCGCGCAGCGCGTCCAGCGTTCCGTCGCGCCGCTCGGCCTCCACGCCACGGCGCAACTCCAGCATCGCCGCCAGCATCAGGCAGGCCCACAGAAACCCCGCGGCGGCACCGCGCCTCGCCGGCGACTCGGGGTCCACTGAGAAGTTCAGCGTCAGCAGGACGGCGGCCGAGAACAGCCCCAGAGTGGACAGCCGCTCGAGCCCGCGCGACTCGCTGACCGCGTCCTTCCACAGGATCGCCAGGACCGCGCTCAAGCCCCGGCCCCCGTCACTGCAGCGGCTCGTGCGCCGGCGAAACCCGGTCCAGGATGACCGGCGACTCATGCAGGAGGCCCCCGCGCAGAGTCAGGAGGCGGTCTGCGACCGTGCGCACCCGGTCCGGTTCATGGGTGGCGATCAGTACTGCCGGTCCGCGGCCGGCCAGCACGGAGACGAGCGCTTCGGCCCCCGGCTCGTCGAGCCCTGCGAACGGCTCGTCGAGCAGGAGCAGCTTCGGGTCGGGCAGGAGCGCGCAGGCGATGGCCACACGCCGTTTCATGCCGTTGGAGTACGTGGCCACGCGGCGGCGGTCGGCCGGGTCGATGCCGACGGTGGACAAAAGATCCCGGGCCCGGTGCGCGCCGCGGTTGTAAAGGCGGGCCCTGAACCGCAGGTTCTCGAGCGCCGTCAGCCGCGGGTACAGGCCGGGGTCGTGTCCGGCGTAGCCCACATGCGCCCGGACGGCGGCGTCGCGGGGGTCAGAGCCGAACACCGACACAGTGCCCGCGTCCGGGACGAGCAGTCCGGCGAGGATGCGCAGCAGCGTCGTCTTTCCCGAGCCGTTGTCCCCCAGCAGCGCAATCCGTTCCCCGGACGCTACGTGCAGGTCGAGCCCCCGCAGGACGGAGGTCAGCCCGTGACGCCGCACGAGCCCCGTGGCGCAGACTGGATGGGAGCTCAAGCCGGTTCGGGCCCGAGGCCGGTCTGAGTTCCGCGCCTGCGGCGCAGTAGCGGGAACAGCAGGACGCCGATGGCAACGGCAACGCCGCCGGCGACCGCGGCCGGCCGGAGCCGGTCCCTTCCGGCGCCTGCCCGGACCGTGGCCCGGATGCCCTCGTCCGCATTCACGCCGGACTTGCGCATCCGGCTGAACCTGCGTCCCCCGGCCTCGCCCCCCACCCGCACCGGACCTTCGGGGCGAAGTCCGGGGGACCGGACGTCCAGCTCCCCGGTCCACAGAAGCTCCAGCCGCGAGGTCGGCAGCGACACCGAGCGCTCCAGGCGCAGCGGCTTTGTGGGGGCCGGCACCGCGTACATGTAGACGATCTCGGTTTCTCCCGGCAGGACGGGGGCCGTGGTCATCAGGCCGTCGTGGTCGAAGGTCAGGGTCGTCCTGTCGATTCCCTTGCGAGGCTGGAACGAGTGCGCCTCGGGCAGAAGCGGAAGCCGCAGCCCTCCGGTGAAGGCCCGGTCGCCGGAGTTTCTGACCCCCAGCACCTGCAGGACCTGGACCCCCTTCGCGTCGCCGAACAGCACCGTCGAGTCCACCTGCACCGACAGGGCCGCCGCGTCCGGCGTCGTCTCCGCCACGACCAGATCGACGCGGTCGGGCTCGCCCACCGGAGGCAGCACGATCACGTCGGATCCGAACGTGGTGCCGGAGAAGTCCGTCACCACACGGTAGGCCGCCGAAGGCGACGCCTCCAGTCCCGGAAACGCAAACTCGCCGGCCGGACCCGTCGTCGCCTCGGCCTGCCCGTTGGGCTCCGTCCGCACGAATCGGCGAAGCACGACCTTCGTTGCGGCCACCGGCGCTCCCGCCGCGGTGCGCACCGTCCCCTGAAGTGCCGCCAGGGGCGCGGGGGCCGGAGTGGCCCGCTCGGTCAGCTGAATGGCCGGGACCGCCGGACGCGACGCCACCACTCCGGAGGCGGCCACCGCCGCCCCGAGCCCAACGGCGATGCCGGCGATGACGGCGGGCATCCGCGAAAGCCAGGGCCCGGTCAGCCGCAGGAGACCAACTGCCGCCAGGCAGAGGCCCGCGATGACCAGTGCGACGGCCGTGTTCGGGTGGATTGGCATCGAATTCCTTGCGCTATACTCCGCGCGGTCTGGCGCATCCTGTGCCCAGCGCCACCACGGTACGGGAGACTGCATGGCCG
This sequence comes from Actinomycetota bacterium, assembly GCA_035536535.1. NCBI lineage: Bacteria > Bacillati > Actinomycetota > Actinomycetota bacterium. The sequence continues at coordinate 15,685 of DATLNZ010000117.1, forward strand.
ACGTACGTGCTGGTGACACCTATCAGGTAGAGCCGGACCTGGCGGCACGTCAGGCTGCCATCGCCGCCCTGGTCTGGCTGGTGATCGCCGCCGGCGCAGGAGCCCTGGCCCAAACTTCGCTGCTGGCGCCGGACGCATTCCCGGATGCGATGTCCTACGGCCGCCTGCGCGCGATCTTCGACAGCGTGTTCGTCTTCGGCTGGCTGGCTTCGGTGGTATTCCTCGCGGTGTTCGCTATCGTCCCGCGCTCGGTGGGAGCCCAGCTCCACAACGAGGTCCTCGGGGCGACGGTGGTCGTGGTGTGGCACCTGGTCCTGCTCGCCGGCGTGGCGTGCCTGCTGCTGGGGCTCAACCAGGGACGGCTGCTCGCGGAGTTCCCGCTGGGAGTGGACCTCGCCCTCCTGGCCCTCATGGCGCTGGTCGCGTTCAACGCGATCGTGACGGCGGTGCGCCGGCGCGAGGAGTCGCTTTACGTGTCCGTGTGGCACCTGGTCGCCGCGAGCATCCTGCTGCCGATCGTTTTCGCCGCGGGTAACTTCACGAACTTCAGCGGCGTGGCCGAGCGAATCGTCGGCAGCTTCTACGTGTCGGGCCTCGAGCTGCTCTGGCTCGTCCCGGCCGGACTCGGCATCGCCTACTACGTCGTCCCAGTTGTCACCGGCAACCCCCTGCATTCTTCGCGGCTTGCGCGCATCGGCTTCTGGAGCCTGATGTTCGCCGACAGCTGGGCCGGCCAGCGCACCACGGCCGGGGGGCCGGGTCCGGACTACGTGGAGACCATCGCGGCGGCGATGACCCTGGTCCTTCTGATCCCGGTCCTGTCGGCGGCGTCGAACCTGTTCGCGACCGCGCGCGGTCGCTGGGACGCGCTGGCCGACTCGGTCTCCCTGCGGTTCGCCGCCACGGGACTGGTGATGCTGGTGGCCTGGGTGGCCCTGTCGGCTCTCACGGCGACTCGCACGGTGTCGTCGTCGCTGGGGATGACCAGTTGGCAGTCAGGACTCCGCGTACTCGCCTGGTACGGCGTCTTCACCTCATTCGGGCTGGCGCTGATCTACCACGTCTACCCGCTGCTGGTCGGACGCGTCTGGTTCTCGCGCCGCGCCGCAGCCGGCCACTTCTGGGCCACCGTCGCCGGCAGCATGGTCGCGGCAGCGGCGCTGATGGGGGCCGGGATCGTGCAGTGGGTCGCGCAGGAGACCGCGCAACGCGCCGGGTCGGATCTCGCCGCGGCATTACGCACGCAGGGACTGGCGGCGAGGCCGTTCCAGGCGCTCGCGGCCGCGGCTCTGGCCGTGGTGGCGGCGGCGCAGCTGGCGCTGCTCTGGAATGCGTTCAGGACGGCGCGCGAAGGCGACCCGCTCAGCATCGCGGCCGCCCCGGACCTGGCCGCGGTGGGCGTGTGATGCGCGCGCGAAGCCGCTTCGGACCGTCGCGACGAGTGGGACTGCTGCTCGCCGGGTCGGTTCTGCTCGCGCTGCTGGGGGTCTTCGTCACCGTGGTTCTGCCGGCGTCGGAGGCCAGAGGCCGGCCCGCCGACCGGCGCAGGCCGGCGCCGCTGGAGGCCCGGGGGGCCCGGGTCTACCGCTCGGAGGGGTGCTGGTACTGCCACACGCAGCAGGTGCGCGACGCCCGAATCGACCGCATCTACGGCCAGCGGCAGCGCAGAGGAGACGTGGCCGTCGACCAGGGGGTGCCGGGAACGGAGCGGGTCGGACCCGACCTGTCGCGCGTGGGCGACCGGATCGCGGCCGCCGAGATGAAGGGCCGGCTGACCGGCCGGGGGGGCCACTCCTTCGGCCACCTTTCGGACCGCGAGCTCGACGCCCTGTCCGCCTACCTGCTGTCGCTGAAGTGACGCTGCGCGACTATCTCGTCCAGCTCGGCTACATGATGGTCGCCGGCGGGGTCCTGCTCGCCGTCCGCGCATTTGCCACCGGCGGCTTCGACAAGCCTCCCGAGCCCAGCCCCGACGACTGGGACGACTAGCCGGGGGCTACTCCCAGCGGAACGCCAGTACCGCCAGCGCGCAGGCACCTGCCGCCCATGCGAGCAGGCCCAGGTGCGCCGCCCCCCGGAGGCTCTCGGCGAGCTGGTGCGAGGGCAGGACCGACGCCATGGCCGCGATGGGAGCCGGGAGCCGCCGGACCGGCACGACGATCCCGCCGAACAGCATCAGGACGAGGAACAGCGCGTTGGATGCCGCCAGGTTCGTCTCGGCTCGCAGCCGCCCGGCGAGGCCCAGCCCGATGCCGGCGAAGGCGACGGTGCCGGCGAGCAGCCAGCCCGCGATCGCGACCGGGTCGCCCTTCGGGGTCCACCCCAGCGCGACGGCGGTCGCCAGGACGACCGCCACCTGCAGCGCCTGCGTCACGACGACGGCCGCCAGCTTCGCCGCCACCAGACCCGGCCGCCCGAGCGGCGTGGCTCCCAGACGCTTGAGCACCCCGGACTGCCTCTCGAACCCGGTGGCGATGCCGAGGGACACCATCGCGCTCGACATCACCGACAGCGCCAGCACCCTGGGCACCAGAGCGTCCACCGCAGACGTCCCGTCGTGCGGCAGCACGTCCACGACGCTGAAAAAGGCGAGCACCCCCGCGGGGATCCCGATCGCCACGAGCATGCTCTCGCCGCGGCGCAGGGTCAGGATCAGCTCCATGCGCGCGTGGGCGATCACGCCGCGAAGCGTCACCGGTCCGCCACTTCGTTGAAGACGTCCTCGAGCGAACCGGACGTTCGCAGCTCCGACACGAGCACGCCAAGGTCCGCGAGAGCCTGCGTCAGCCGGGCCACCAGGTGCGCGTCCGGCTCGGCCGCCACGGAGTACCGGCCTGGCGGTCCCTCGGTGACCGGCGACCCGGCCGACGCCGAGATCCGGTCCACGGGCAGTCCCGGACGCGCCGTGAACTCCAGCCTGCGTGTGGCGGCGGCGGCCACCTCCGCCGGGGACCCGCTGGCGACGAGCCGTCCGCGGCTGATGATCCCGATGCGGTCCGGATGGCGCTCGGCCTCCTCGAGCAGGTGCGTGGTCACCAGCACCGCCGCGCCGCGATCGCGGCTTTCGCGGATGAGGTCCCAGGCGGCCGCGCGAGCCTGGACGTCGAGTCCGGACGTCGGCTCGTCCAGGATCAGCACGTCCGGACGTCCGACCAGCGCGAGTGCCAGGGACAGCCGCTGCTGCTGGCCCCCGGACATCCTCCGCCAGGGCGTCTTCGAGGACGGGTCGATGCCGGCGCGCTCCAGGAGCGCCAGCGGCTCCTCGGGGGCCGCGTAGTAGGAGGCGAACAGGCGCACAGCCTCGGCCGGACGAATCCCCGCGTACAACCCGGCCCCCTGCGGCATGACGCCTATCTGTGCGCGAATCCTGCGCCCGGCACGCCGCGGGTCGCAGCCCAGCACCCGGACGCTGCCCGAGTCGGGACGGCGGTATCCCTGGACCGTCTCCAGGGTGGTCGTCTTGCCGGCCCCATTCGGACCGACCAGCGCGAAGATCTCTCCGTGCTCGACGCTGAAGGTCAGGTCGCCGACCGCGGTCCGGCCGGAGTAGCGCTTCGTGAAAGCGTCGACCTCGACGGCGGGGATCCCTAGTCCTCCCGCACC
>DATLNZ010000118.1 GCA_035536535.1 Actinomycetota bacterium
GCCCGGATCACGGCACTGCGCAACCGCGCGATCCGCTGTGAATCCGGGTTGGAGATGAGATCCAGGTACCTCTGGCGGAAACGGACCTCGACGTCCTTCAGGCCGTGCCACTTGTCCGGAAGCGGACGAAGCGACTTCGCAAGCATCACGAGCTCCGACGGCCGCACCGACAGCTCGCCCAGCTTGGTCCGCATGACCTCGCCGGTGGCGCCGACGATGTCGCCCGTGTCCAGCTCCTTGAACCGCTCGACCAGGTCGCGCGTGACGAACAGCTGGATGCGGCCGGTGCGGTCCTGCAGGTCCCCGAAGGCAAGCCTTCCCTGCTCGCGCGTCGCGACAAGACGTCCTGCCACCGAAACGACGTCGCCCGACTCCGACCCCGGCTCCAGCCCCGAGTAACGCTCCTGCAGCTCGGACGCCGATTCGGTGGGTCCGAACCGGACGGGCCACGCCTCGGCCCCCAGGTCGTCGAGCTTGCCCAGACGGGCCCGGTAAAGGTCCTCCTCGCTCATCGCGGCACTCTAACGGGCGACGGGTCGATCACTGGGGAGTCCGGTTGCGTCCGGTCACGATGCGCAGTCCCCGCAGGACCAGCCACGGGTCCACCTCGTCGACGATGGACAGGTTCGGGGAGATCTGGTCGGCCAGGCCCCCCGTGAGCACGGTCCTGGCCTCGGCTCCCAGCTCCGTCCGGAACCTGGCCACCATGCCTTCAATCAGGCTGGCGTACCCGAGCACGATGCCCGACTGCAGCGCTTCGGCCGTGCTCTTGCCGATGAGCCTGCGGGGGGGCGCGAACTCCACGCGCTCCAGCTGGGCTGCCCCCGCGACCAGGGCCTGCGCCGCCGTGTGGGGACCCGGGGCGATGGCCCCGCCGAGGTACTCGCCTCCCTCGGACACGGCGTCGAAGGTCGTGGCGGTCCCGAGGTCGATGACGATGGCGGGTCCGCCGTAGATCTCATAGGCCGCGACGGCGCCCATGATCCTGTCCGCCCCGACCTCCCGGGGGTTGTCGATCAGCACCGGCATCCCCGTCCGGACTCCGGGGCCGACTATCAGCGGCTCGAACTGCAGGTAGCGCTGGACCATCTCGCGCAGAGACTGGGTGACCCTCGGGACGACGCTGGCTATCGCCACCTCTGCGACGGTGCGGTCAAACGACATCCGCTCGAGGGCCAAAAAGGCCTGGAACAACACGAACAGCTCGTCGGGGGTCCTGGCCGTCTGGGTGGCGAACCGCCACGTCCTGACCAGGTCTTCGTCCTCGAACAGGCCGAGGGTGGTCTCGGTGTTGCCGGCGTCGACGGTGAGAAGCATGGCGGTGCCCGCTACGACCCGGCGCGAACCAGGCGCAGGCTCACGTCCAGCGCGGGGGCCGAGTGCGTGAGAGCGCCCACCGAAACCCGGTCCACGCCCGTCGCGACGATCGCCGCAACCGTCTCCAGCGTCACGCCCCCGGACGCCTCGATGAACACCCCGGGACGCATCTCCCGCGCCAGCCGGACGAGCGCCTCCAGCTCATCGGCCGGCCGGTTGTCCAGGAGCAGTGAGGACGCACCCGCCTCCAACGCCTGACGAACGTCGCCCGCCGACTCACACTCGACCTGCACCGCAAGTCCCGACGACACAGCCCTCCGCGTTGCCTCCGAAACGGACGCGCAGGCGGCGATGTGGTTGTCTTTCACGAGCACCGCCGCCGACAGGTCCATTCGGTGGTTGACGCCGCCGCCGGCGCGGACCGCGGCCTTCTGCAGCGTGCGCAGCCCGGGAAGGGTCTTGCGGGTGTCGGTCACCTCGGCCGTTCCGGCCAGCCGGACGAACTCGCGCGTCAGCGTGGCGATGCCCGACAGGTGGCCGAGCAGGTTCAGAGCCGTCCGCTCGCCGGTGAGGATGGCGCGCAGGCTTCCTGTCAGCCTGGCGAGCACCTGTCCGGCCTCGACCGGGTCCGCGTCGGAGACCGGCGTGACCACATCGACGGCCGGGTCCAGCCGACGGAACGTAGCGGCCACCGCGGACAGGCCGAAGACGACGCCGGGAGCCGACGCGATGACCTCCGCGACGCCGCGCGCATCCGAGGCGACGACCGATTCGGTGGTGATGTCGCGGGTGGCAGTGTCCTCGTCAAGCGCGAGTCGCACGACCCGCTCGACGTCGGCCTCCAGCGCTGCGGCGGCAGTCTGGGCCCTCATCGCCTCCTCACAGCAGCCCGCCTGCGCCTTCACCGGAGTCACCGGAGTCGTCGCCGGCCGTACCGGCGGGGTGGTTGCCGTCGTCGACGAAAACGACGCGCGGGTGATGGCCGGCCACCTCCTCCTGGTCGAACCCGGCGAAGGTCATGATGATCACTTTGTCGCCGGCGTGGACGAGTCGCGCGGCCGCGCCGTTCATGCAGATCGTCCCCGACCTGCGGGGCCCGGGGATCGCGTACGTCTCGAGTCTCGACCCATTGTCCACATCCACGACGAGCACCTTTTCGTGCTCCCGGATGTCGGCCAGGTCCATCAGCTCGGCGTCGATGGTTATGGACCCCACGTAGTCCAGCCGGGCCTCGGTCACGAGCGCGCGGTGGATCTTGGACTTGAGCAAAAAGCGGATCATCTCGTGTCCCTCCGGTCGGCGGGCCCCTCGCCGGCCGAGGATCCCCCCAGGGGGTCCCCGGACGGGCCGGCGACATGCACCCGTACGTTGTCTATCAGACGCGTTCCGGCGACTCTGATGGCGCCGCAGACCAGCACGTCGCTCTCCACCCGTGTGGCGGGCCGGAGCGTGGCCGGATCGACGATCTCGAGGTAGTCGACCGCATCGGGCCGCGCCGCTGTGAGCTCGGTCATGCCCAGGGAGATGAGGAACTCGACATCACGCTGCCCGGCCTGTATGGCATCGCGAATGGAGAACAGAGCCTGGGACAGGCACAGCGCGCGAGGCCGATCAGACTCGGGAATCCTGATGTTTCGGCTGGACATCGCCAGCCCATCGGACTCGCGTGTGGTCGGGCAGCCCACCACCTCCACCGGCATGTCGAGGTCGGATGCCAGACGGCTCACCACGCACAGTTGCTGTGCGTCTTTCTCGCCGAAGTAGGCGCGGCAAGTCCCCATAATCGAAAACAACTTGGAGACGATCAGAGCCACACCCTCGAAGTGGCCCGGGCGAACCGCGCCCTCCATGGTCTGCGTGAGAGCCGGCATCGAGATCCGAGTGAGCGGAGGCTCGGGGTACATCTCGCCGGCCCCGGGACTGAAAACGGCGTCCACCCCCGCCTCCTGGCACAGCGCGGCGTCGTCTTCGAGGTTCCGCGGGTAGGCCTGGAAGTCGGCTTCGACGTCGAACTGGGTGGGGTTGACGAAGATACTCACCACGACGAACCCGCACTCGTTGCGCCCTCGGCGCACAAGCGACAGGTGTCCTTCGTGCAGCGCCCCCATGGTGGGGATGAATCCCACGGTGTCGCCCCGACCGCGGGCCTCCCACAGCACCGTTCGCATCCGCGGAATCGTGCGCACCGTCATCATCGCGCCGGTTCCTCCGCCGGGCGGGCCGGGGGCTCGCCCAGTACATCGGGAGACCGCCCCGCAAGAACCGCCGACAATGCGGCCAGCGACAGGTAGGCACCGGCGATCGGGTCCTGCATCCCCTCCGGGGTCCTGGCCCGCAGCGCTTCCACGTGCATGCGCAGCGTTCCGGTATCGCCGCGCGCGGCGGGTCCCGTTATCGACGACGCGGCGCCGGCTGAAAGCACGTTGTCCACGGACGTCCTCACCAGAGGCGCAATGAGCGCGCGCCCCTGCGCGAGGCCGATGCCCTCGAGCAGCGCAGTCGCCGCGTGGACGACCGCCAGCACGTAGTTGGAGGCGAAGACCGCGGCCGCGTGATAGGCAGGCTTCGCATCGTCGGGCAGGGCAAACGGCTTGCCTCCCCATCCCATCGCGAGCCGGTGCAGGAAAGGCCTGTCCGCGGGGTCGCATGTGACGGCGACGGGAGCTCCATTCAGCGCCTCGGCCCCCTTGTGGGGGTCGGGCAGTGTCTGCAGCGGGTGCATGGAAGCGACAGACGCGCCGGAGGCCCTCACTGCCGCAAGCGCCTGGACCGAGGTCGCGCCGCTCGTGTGCGCGACGCGCTGTCCCGGACCCGCGCCCGCGGCAGCCTCCGCCGCCACGTTCTCGATGGCATCGTCGGGGACCGCTACGACCGCCACATCCGCCGCCGATACCGTCTCCGCGATCCCAGACAGCACAGGGACGTCCAGCAGCCTGTGCGCGCGCTGGCGTCCGGACCTGGACCGCGACCAGACGGCCAGGATCGGGTACCCGGCCTGTTGCAGCGCGAGCGCGATGCTGCCGCCGGCGCGGCCACAGCCCACGATGGAGATGGACGGCCTCTTCGCCACGCGACACCTTTCGACTAGCTCGCGCGGGGCCGGGAGACGACAAAGGGTCCTTCGTCGTTCCAGTTCCCGCGGGATACCGGACTCGGACCTGGAGTTCAGCGTAGCGGCGAGAGCCCCGGAGCGCTCAGGTGAGGAGCTGGAGCTGCTGCGCCTGCTGCGGCTTGTCGAGCGGCTCCGCACGAACGGCGAATCGCCGCCGGCCCCCCGGCCTGGCCTTCAGGCCTCCCGCCTCGCGCACGAGCGAGCTAACGGTCGAGGCGAGCTCCTTTCGGTCGGACGAGGGCGCGTAGGGGCGCGTGTACATCTGGTCGTAGCGTGCGACGAGGCCGGGGTGAGCGTCCTGAAGCCAGCTCATGAACTCCTCGCGAACCACCGGCCGAAGGTGCAGCAGGATCGGAGTGACGGACGGAGCACCGGCCTCGACGGCCGCCTGGACCACGTCGCGCAGGATCTGCGGGTCGTCGGTGATGCCGGGCAGTACGGGGGCCACCATCACGCTGCACGGGATGCCGGCCGCGTTCATCCTCGCCACAGCCTCCATGCGCTTGCGGGGGTGGGGCGTTCCGGGCTCGGTCTCGCGCCATGCCCGATCGTCCAGAGTCCCGATGGACACGGCCGTCGAGACGTCCGTCATCTCCGCCGCCGCCACGAGGAGGCCGAGGTCCCGGAGGATCAGCGTTCCCTTGGTGAGGATGGAGAACGGGTTGCGGTAGTCGGTCAGCGCCCGGATGATCCCGGGCATCAGCCTGTAGCGCCCTTCGGCGCGCTGGTACGGGTCTGTCCCCGTCCCCATGGCGACGTGCTCGCCCTTCCACCTTTTCGCCGCGAGTTGGCGGCGCAGAAGTTCCGGAGCGTTGACCTTCACGACGATCTTCGACTCAAAGTCGCGTCCGGCATTCATGTCCATGTACGTGTGCGTCACGCGGGCGAAACAGTAAGTGCAGGCATGGCTGCAACCTCTGTACGGGTTGATCGTCCAGTTGAAAGGCAGCGCGTTTCCCGGCACCCGGTTGAGGATCGACTTGGCCTCGGCCTCGATGAACTCGATGCCGCGAAAATGAGGAGTGTCGAAGACCGTCCGGCGAAGCTCGAAGAGCTGCTCTGGGGGCATGACCTGCGATTCTAGAACGTGTGTTCGGGAGCCGCAACCGGTCAGCGCCCGACGCTCAGCCCACCGGCGGGACCTCCGTCTTCAGCCGGACCCAAACGGCGTTCGCGTGCGCGACCAGCTCCCCGGCGCTGGTGAAGATCGCCGAGGCGGACAGAATCTTTCGCCCCTCGGCCCCCGTTCGCCAGGCAACCACGGCGTGGGCGGCCCCCGAACGCACCGGCCCGGTCATGCCGGCCTCCATGGTCCCCAGGACGGCAGCGCCCTCAGTGAAGGACCGCATCGCGGCCGCTCCGCTGGGGCAGTCCAACGCCGACCAAACGAACTCCGGCCGGACCCAGCCGTCGTCGGCGGCGAGGTCCGGCCCCGGCGTCCACACCGTTGCCAGCACATCGAGCCCCTGGACCGGCCAGGCGAACAGCCTCAGGCCATCCCCCGGCTCCCGCTGGGGGCCGCAGACGAAGCACGTGGGGAACGGATGACGCGCCGCCCACGACGTGATCCCGCGTTCCGCCTCGGACGCGGCGGCAACCGCGGCCTCCAGACCGACCGGGTGTGGCAGCTCCGGGCCGGACATCCCGGCAGGACCACCCTCTGCCACCAGCTCCCCGCCGTCCATGACCAGGACCCGTCCGGCTTCCCGTTCAACACGCATCGGACGCTCCAGCGGGGGAGGACGCCGTAGAAAAACCCGCGCGGGACCTTCGATGAAAGCAGCGACGCGACCGCACGTGTAGCCGCCGTTTCCCGATGCCGGCGGGCCGTTAAACCGCCGGGCGATGACGATCTCGGCGGTCACGGCCGAGGCCACAGAGACTCCGGGGGGTGCGCCAGCTTCACGCCGGATCGGCCGATCTCCTCGAGACGGCGCAGGATCGGGCTGCCGGACGGCAGGACCAGGCCGGGATCCAGGTCGGACAAAGGCACCAGCACAAAGGCCCGGTCCTGCATCTCGGGGTGCGGCAGGGTGAGCTCGGCCCCCTGTTCCGTCTGCCCCTCCACCAGCAGCAGATCCAGGTCGACCTCGCGCTGCTGCCACCTGCCCCGGGACATCCGTCCAACCTCGCGCTCAATCGACTTGCACAGCGCCAGCAGCTGCAGGGGCTGAAGCGACGTCCGGACCTCCACGACCGCGTTGAGGTAGTCGGGTTGCGGGGGCCCGACGGGGTCGGTGGCGTAGACGGACGAAGCGGCGACGAACTCGACGAGCGAGTGGGAGCTCAATTCCGCCACGGCCCGCCTCAGGTATCCGAGCCGGTCGCCGACATTGGAGCCGAGTCCGACGTATGCGGTCCGCAAGCCCGGCTCAGACGTCGCCGCGCTCGATCTCCACGGCGACCTCCTCGACCCCCAGCGACCCGGCCACCGCGGGCTTCGACACCCGGACGAGGACGGAGTCGGCTCCCAGCTGCAGCAGCGCCTCGGAGATCGATTGCGCGACCGTTTCGATGATCGAGTGGGAGGAAATCTCCACCACCCGCTTGATCTCGCTGATCACAGTCGTGTAGTCGATGGTCATCCCGAGGCTGTCGGAGGTGGCCGCGGGAGCCAGGTCGTAGGACAGCTCCGCGTCAACCTCCAACTCGGTTGGGTTCTCGCGCTCGAACGGCGCCACACCGTGACGCCCGGAAGCCTTGACTCCCTTGACGATGATCAGATCCATCTAGCTTCTTCTCCTTCTCCTCAGCGGTTGGGGCAAAAACGGCCCGGCCTGGGCCCTGCCTTCCGGACAGATATCCAGGAAATCGCACCATCGGCACAGGGTGCCGGGCCTGGCCGGGTAGGACCTGTCCGCGCGCATGACGTCGACGATCTGCTCGATGCGGGTCCAGTCCGAGTCCAGACGGTCCGGATCCCGGCGGGTCTCGACCCTTTTGCCGTCGGCGAGGTGGTACAGCACGATTCGCGAGACCTTCCGGCGGAACTGCTCGGACACCGCCATCGCGTACATCGACAGGGGCAGCGACTCGTCCACCGACTTCGGGTCCTGGCGGAACGCGCCCGTCTTGTAGTCGACGATCACGTAGTCGTCGCCGGCGGCGTCCAGGCGGTCGATCCGCCCCCACACGAGCAGTCGCGACGCCAGGCGCGTCACCGAGAACTTGGACTCCAGGGCGATCGCACGGACTGCGGCGTGGTCCTCGAGGTCGAAGTAGCGCCGCAGCATCTCCTCGGCCCTCACCATCTGCGCCTCGCCCTCCGCCGCTGACCTGAAGCCGCCCGGGTCCCACGTGTGCCGCAGGGCCCGCAGCAGGCTTTCAAGCGTTCGGTCGCCGGGCTGCTGGGCGTAGAAGTCGCGCAGCGCCCGGTGCACGGAGGACCCCAGCGTCGCCTGCGGGAAGCTCCGCCGCTCGGGCCGCCTGTCCAGGTACCGGAACCGGTACTGCCGCGGGCAGTCCAGATAGCACTGGAGCCGGGAGGGGTTGAGCTCGAACAGGCCGTCTCCGTCGTCGAACAGGCGCGAGGCCTGGCCCGCCGCCAGCGCGCGCCTGCTCAAACCCCGGCCCCCTCGGCGACCATCGCCGGCTCGCCGCTTTTCGAAATGGCGGAGATCATGTCGACCACGCGCCTCATCATGCGGACGTCATGCACGCGGACCACGTCGACGCCCCGGACGGCGCACCACGCGACGGCGGCCGCGGTTCCCTCGAGACGGTCCTCTCCGGTGACGTGGCCGACGAACCTCTTGCGCGACGGTCCCACCACGACGCCTGCGGCCAGCCCCCGGAGCTCTTCGGCCCGGCGGAGCAACTGGAGCGACTGCTCGGCGGTCTTGGCGAATCCGAGCCCGGGGTCGACCAGGATCCGCTCGCTGGGGACTCCCGCCTCGGTTGCCGCCCTCACTCGCAGGGACAGCTCCGTGGCCACGTCCCGGAACACGTCCCCGTAGCCGGTGAGGGAGTCCATCGTCGCTGGCGCCCCGCGCATGTGCATGAGGATCACCGTCGCGCCCCTCCGGGCGATCATCGCCAGCATCCCGGAGTCGTAGGCTCCGGCGGACACGTCGTTGACGATGGTCGCACCCGCGTCCAGCGCGGCCTCGGCCACCTCTGCCTTGCGGGTGTCGATCGACACCGCCGGTCCGAGCCTGGACACCGCCTCGACCACCGGCACGACCCTGCGCATCTCCTCCTGCACGCTAACCTCGGCCGCTCCCGGCCTGGTGGACTCGCCGCCGACGTCGATCAGGTCGGCGCCCTCCGAAACCATCTGCTCGGCGTGGGCGGCCGCCAAGTCCACCCTGTCGTATCTGCCGCCGTCATGGAAGGAGTCCGGGGTCACGTTGAGGATGCCCATGACAGCCGTGCGGGGACCGAACGGGCGGTTGCGCATGAGCCCATCGTAGACGGGGGCCGAAGATGACCCGGATGGCCCTGTTGTCCGTATCTGCGGATTGAGCGCGCTCTACCCTGGGAACAAGGACCAGGCGAGACGAGGAGGAGCTGGTGGAAGAGGCACGGCCCGCGGACGAAAAGGCTGGCAGGTTCCGGCGCGCGGCTCGCGCCATCGGATGGCGTCGCGCAGGCATCTTCGCGGCCGTGTTCCTGCTGGCCATGCTCATCCCCCCCGTCCGGCGTGCTACCGCGAACACGGCCAGCCGGGTGATCCTGTTCGTCGCCTCGCCGCTGGCTCCCGACATCAGCGGCTTCGACACCCTCCCGCAGACCTCCACGGTGATGGCCAAGGACGGATCCGAGATCGGTGCCCTCGGGGAGGAGAAGAGGGAGACGGTCGACCTCCAGCGTCTGCCCGAACACGTGGAACGGGCCGTTCTGGCGGCCGAGGACGCGTCCTTCTACGAACACTCGGGAGTGGACCCGTCGGGAGTCGTCAGGGCGCTGTTCAACAACATCCGCGGAGGCGGGACGCAAGGCGGCAGCACCATCACCCAGCAACTGGCGAAGCTCAATTACGCGGGCACCGAGAGGACGCTTTTCCGAAAGCTCCGGGAGGTGCTATACGCGAGCAAGCTCGAGCGCAAGTACTCCAAGGACGAGCTGCTCCAGCGCTATCTGAACCAGGTCTACTTCGGACAGCGCTCGTACGGACTGGCCGTGGCCGCCAGGACGTTCTTCGCCGCCTCCCCGGAAGCGCTCACGCCCGCACAGGCGGCCACCCTGGCCGGCAAGATCCGGTCGCCGGAGAGACTCAACCCGTACACGAAGCCTGATGCCGT
>DATLNZ010000119.1 GCA_035536535.1 Actinomycetota bacterium
CCCCGGCGGGTCCGCGTACGGCTGCAGGGAGCCGGACCCGATGTCGTAGTGCAGAACCCTGTACGGCGTGACGTGGTCGGTGTAGCCGATCCAGACCTCGTTCCCGCCGTCCGGGCGCCCGGTCGCGCCGGCCGACCCGGGCCCGGGCAGAGTCACCTGGCTGACGGACTCGCCGCTGTCCTTGTCGTGGACGGTCATCTCGCTGATCGCGTGACGAGTCCGCGTGGCGACGATGTGGTCGTCGGTGATGACGATGCCCGACAGGACGGCGTCGGACTCGGGCAGCAATTCGCGCCAGTGCTCTGGTTGCGGGCGCTCGGGATCGGCGACGAGGAGCTTTCCGCGCGACGCATCCCGGTCGGTGTAGACGTACATCCTGCCGTCGAACGCCACCCACGACGAGGTCTGCGCGTCTACGTCCTTTTGGAGCGTGACGAACGAGCCGTCGCCGTGGAGGTCCGCCATGTACAGGTCGTTGCGGGGGGCCGTCCCGAGCGACACGCTGACCGACAGCCACCGGCCGTCCAGGGACGTGAGGAATCCGTAGTAGGCGGTCTTCTCGCCGTCGTGGCCGAACACGATCTCGTCGTTTGACGCGTCGGTCCCGATCGTGTGCCGGTACACCCGCCGGTGGAACTGCTCCTCTCCCTTCGGGACCTCGTCCGGCGGCAGGCGCCGGGCGTAGAAGAAAGTCTCACCGCCCGGCAGCCACGCGACCGACGAGTAGCGCACCCGGTCGATAGGGCCGTCGATGATCTCGCCGTCGTCGACGCGCATCACGCGCAGGCTGCTCTCCTCGTCGCCCCCCTGCGAAAGCTGGTAGGCGAGAAGCGTCCCCTCCTTGGACGGCGACCACGCGTCGAGCGTGATCGTGTTGTCGTCGGACAGCGCGCTGGGGTCGATCAGGACACGCTCGGTCCCGTCCGGCTCCCGGACGACCAGGACGGCGTGCTCCTGATCCGGCTCCCGGCGCATGAAAAATGCCCTGCCGCCGGCAAAGCCAGGGGGCCCGATGACCCCGGGAAGCAGCTCCCGCAGCCTCTCGCCCAACCGCTCCCGTCCGGGAAGGGAGTCAAGGTGCCTCCGGCACAAGTCGTCCTGCGCCTCGCTCCAGCCTTGCGACTCCGGAGAGCCCGGGTCCTCGAGCCACCGGTACGGGTCGTGGACCCGGTGACCGTGCAGCTCGTCGTGGACGTCCTGGCGTGGCGCGGGGGGGTAATCCATAGGAAAGGAGACTATCGCGGGGGCCGGGGGCCGCCGCGGCCGGTTCCCTTGCCGTTTCCCCCAGCGCGGCCCCCGCTACGATCCCCACCGTGGACGACCTCGTCATCGACGCCATCCGCGAGGGCCTCTCCGGCACCAGGTTCTCGACCGTTGAGGTCCACGAGTCGGTGGACTCCACTCAGGCGGTGCTGGTTCGCGAGGGCGGCGCCGACGGGCGGGTTCTGGTGGCGGACCACCAGACGCAGGGGCGCGGGAGGTCGGGGCGAGCGTGGGCCTCGCCGCCGGGGACGTCCCTTCTGTTCTCTGCGCTTCTAGTGGGTGTCGAGCCGGCCTTTGCGCCGCTGGTTTCGCTCCAGGCGGGGCTGTCGGTGGCGCTGGCGATCGAGCGCCTCGGCCCCCGTCCGCAGCTGAAGTGGCCGAACGACGTCCTCATCGGTGGCCGCAAGGTGTGCGGCGTCCTGGGGGAGCTGGCGGGGGGCCTTGTCGTTGTGGGCGTCGGCTTGAACGTCAGCCAGTCGCGCGCGCAGCTGCCCGAGGGAGTGGACGCGACCAGCCTTGCGCTGGAGCTGGAGGGGTTCGGGGGGCCCCCGGGGTTCGGGGGGTCCCCGCCCAAGGCCCTGCGCCGCGACCGACTCCTGGTGGACGTCCTCCGCCAGCTGGACCGCACTCTCGCGGCCCCCGATTGGCTGGACGACTACCGCTCCCGCTGCGCGACCATCGGGAGCCGCGTTCGGATCCAGGTGCCAGGGGATGTCGTCGAAGGTGTGGCGGAGGCCGTCGCCTCCGACGGGGCCCTGGTCGTCGACGGCCGCCCGCTTTACGCAGGCGACGTCATTCACCTCCGTGCGGCTGGGGGCTGAGGGGTCGCGCTGATCCAAGCCACTGCTCGGATCGCCTGATGGTCTGCGTGCTCATCTTCAGGGGGCCGATTGCAAGAGGGGTGCCGTCCGGGCGCCTGAAGGTGAGCTTGCTGTCCGGGCCCCCTTCCAGCCTCCACCCGCCCTCGTGCATCAGCCGGTGGTGCTGTCCGCACAAAAGCACCAGGTTGTCAAGATCCGTGGGTCCGCTCCGGGACCACGGGACGATGTGGTGGGAGTCCACCCACCTGTTGCGCCCGCAGGCCGGAAACCGGCATCCGATATCTCGTTTTCGCACCTGCCGGTGAAGCCAGGGAGGGATCTTGCGGTTCACCCGTCCGATCCCGATCGCGCTCCCGTCTTGCGAGTAGCACACGAACTGCAGCCGGCAGTCGCACGCCAGCCGCTCCAAAGTTTCCGTGGCTATAGCCGGGCCCCCCTGGATGCCGGCGGGGGAGTCCAGAAGGCTCCCGCTGGGCTCCATCCCAACCGGAAGGCTCCCACTGGGCTTGTCCCCGTTCATCGCGGGATCACCAACCGTTGCGCCCTCTCCGTCTGCGCTGACGCGCTCCTCACAGGTCGGGTGGTGCACGGTGTCTCCCCGGGTCGAGGCTGTGGCGTCCACGTGTACCACCACGCAGGCCCGGTCTGCGTCGCTTGCGCCGGACAGGTCCTGTGACGCCAGCTGCACCAGTGCATCGGCGCAGCGGGCCTCGTACAGGGGCCGGGTAGAGGATTGATTCGGGGGCTCGTCGGCACTCGCGTCGTCAGCAGCAGGGCCGCTGGGGGCCGCATCGGCTAGGCGCTCGATGGCCTTTTCGACCACTGCGCCTTCGGCGTCGGGCAGCCGGCCCCAGAACCGGAAGACCCTGCCGTCCAGGTCCCAGCGCATCTTCAGGCTGCGCTTTTCGTAGGAGTCGTTTGACTCCTCCACGGTGACCCGCTTGGCCGCCCTGGCCAGCGCGGCCACCTCGGCCTCGCTCATGCCAAGCGCCCGAGCGCAAAGCCCAGAGTCGGTGGCTGGGGTGGCGAAAAGGGTCAGCTGGCGGACCTGCTCGAATGAAAGCTGTCCTGCGCGGAAGGCCTCTGCGATGGCCGGCAGGTCCGGCAGCGCGTGCGCCACTCGCGTCAGCTCCCGCGCCGTTCTTGCCGACACCCCCAGGCGCAGCGCCAGCCACTCGGCCATGGACCCCACTCCGTCTGACCTCCACGCCTGGCTGTGGTCGTGGGCGGCGATCATGTCCAGCTGGCAGGCGGTGGCGCAGTTGACCAGTGCCTGTACTTGCGCGATCGCCTCGCCGGCGTCCACGGCCGAGCCGGTCTCGTCAGCCGAACCCGCGTCCCCTGAAACCGTTGTCTCGTCCATCACCGTTCCTTGCATCTACTGATACGATCATATGTTCTGATAGTGACATCCACCGGAGTGGCGGACAGCCGCGGATGTAGGATCGACCAGAGCGCGGAGGGGGCCGGTGCGGACGCAGGAAGCTGCCACCACTCAGGGTCTGAGGACGCCTCACTGGCGCGTCCGATTCGCTTACCGCGTGTGGTGGGGGCGCGTCCCGGACGAGTACCGGGAATGGGTGGAGCGGGACCTGGCCTCCCCGGCGTGGGGAGTGCGAATGCTGTGGGGGCGGGTCGGGATGATGCTGATGGCATTCTTCGCGGTCCTCGCGCTGACCATGGCCGCAGGGGCCTGGTCTGCTCGCGGGGTTCTCGGCTTCGTGGGGGGTTGGGCAATCGGGCTCGTCGTCGCGATACCCGCCTTCGCGCGTGAAGCCGAGAGAACCCACGCTCGGGTCGCTGGATATCAAAGAAGCGAGATCAGCCGTGAGCAACTCATGATGGGCTGGCCCGGATTGGCAACCGCAATGACGTGGACGGCCGCCGGCGCCGTCGCCGCCGGTGCCGTCGCTTTCGCGCTGTACCTGGTCTTCCGCGGGTGAGCCAGCTCGAGAGGGTGCCGGTGCCCGCGACGGGCGTCGACCAAGAGCCGGAACGGACAGCGGCGATGGGGTCGGTCGAGGTCCCCCCGCTCTGGATGAGGTTCAGGTATCGCTGGTGCACCCACTGGAACATCAGGTCGCAGGTGCTCCCGCCTCGTTATCGCGCCTGGGTCGAACGCGACCTTGCATCCCCGGTGTGGGCCCTGCGGCAGTGGGCAGTCGGGATGGCCGGGTTGTACGGACTCCTGCTCCTTGCCGGGCTCCCTGGATTTCTGATCGGGAGTGGGCGTGTCTCGGACCTAACCGCCTCCTTTCCGTGGTTTCCGGCGGTCATCTTCCTCTGGACCTATCACGCGCACGGGGAGCAGAAACGGGACAGGGCTCTCCGGATACAGCTTGGGGAGCAAAAGCCTCCGCAGGCGCTGCCGGGGCGGTGGGGGGCCCTTTTTTGGGTCGGCGTCGGCGGGGCGGTGGCCGCTCTGGTGCTCGCTGGGATCTACGGCCTCTGGCTCTGACTCCGTAGCCCCCGACCCCCGCTACCATTGCCCCCGATGGCGCCCGTGCTGCACACGTCCCACGACCCCCGCTCGGAGCAGTCGCGCGCCAACCACGTCGCGATCCAGGCACTTGTCGAAGACCTGCGAGAAGAAGTCACCACGGCCGCAGTCGGGGGCACCGAGAAGGCACGCGAGCGGCACGTGTCACGAGGCAAGCTCCTTCCGCGGGAGCGGGTGGAGCGGCTCCTGGACCCGGCGACCCCCTTTCTCGAGCTGTCCCCCCTCGCCGCCCATGGCCTTTACGACGGACAGGCCCCCGGGGCGGGGATCATCACCGGCATCGGGCGCGTGTCGGGGGTCGAGTGCGTGATCGTGTGCAACGACCCGACCGTCAAGGGCGGAACCTATTTCCCCCTCACGGTGAAAAAGCATCTGCGCGCGCAGCAGGTGGCGCTGGAGAACAACCTGCCCTGCGTGTACCTGGTCGACTCGGGAGGCGCGTTCCTGCCCATGCAGGACGAAGTCTTCCCGGACCGCGAACACTTCGGACGCATCTTCTACAACCAGGCGACGATGTCCGCGCGGCGGATCCCGCAGATCGCGTGCGTCATGGGGATGTGCACCGCCGGCGGTGCCTACGTTCCGGCCATGTCCGACGAGTCGGTGATCGTCAAGGGACGCGGCACCATCTATCTCGGCGGCCCCCCTCTGGTGAAGGCGGCCACCGGCGAGGAGGTCACCGAGGAAGAGCTCGGGGGAGCGGACGTCCACGCGCGGGTGTCGGGGGTGGTGGACCACTACGCGCTGGACGACGTCCACGCGCTGGAGATCGTCCGGGACATCGTCTCCGGCCTCAACAGAAGCAAACAGCTGCCCCCGGGGATGCAGGTGTCCGAGGAGCCGAAGTACGACCCGGCGGAGATCTACTCGATCGTGCCGACCGACTCCCGTGTGCCGTACGACGTCCGGGAGGTCATCGCGCGCGTCGTCGACGGCTCCCGGTTCCAGGAGTTCAAGGCGCTGTACGGGACGACGCTCGTCTGCGGGTTCGCCCACATCCACGGCTTTCCCGTGGGGATCGTCGCCAACAACGGGATCCTGTTCTCGGAATCGGCCCTGAAGGGCGCTCACTTCATCGAGCTGTGCGACCAGCGCCGGATCCCGCTGGTGTTTCTGCAGAACATCACCGGGTTCATGGTCGGACGTGAGTACGAGTCCGGGGGGATCGCCAAGGACGGCGCGAAGATGGTCACCGCAGTGTCCTGTGCCGTCGTCCCGAAGTTCACCGTGATCATCGGCGGCAGCTTTGGAGCCGGGAACTACGCGATGAACGGACGCGCCTACGAGCCGCGCCTGCTCTGGATGTGGCCCAACGCCCGCATCTCGGTGATGGGTGGCGAGCAGGCGGCCACGGTGCTGGCGATCGTCCGGGGCGACTTCGACTCCCCGGAGGCCGAGGAGGCGTTCAAGGCCCCCATCCGCGACCAGTACGAACTGCAGGGACACCCCTACTACTCGACCGCCCGGCTATGGGACGACGGGGTCATCGACCCACTCGACACCCGCACCGTCCTGGCGCTGGGGATTTCCGCCTCCTACAACGCGTCCATACCGGAGCCCCGGTACGGCGTGTTCCGGATGTGAGCCCCGACACCGCCGCCTACGAGGCGGCTCTGGACAAGGTCGTGGACTCGATGCATGCCGAGTTCGGACAGGACCTGCTCGGCCTCCTTCTGGCCGGGTCGTTCGCCTACGGGACGCCCGCCGCCACCAGCGACCTCGACGTGTTCGTCATCACAAAGCAGCCGTGGAGGCAGAAGCGGCTCACCGTCGTCGACGACGTGGAGGTCGAGCTGTTCGTGAACCCACCGCACAAGATCCGCGAAGAGTTCGGACGAGGGCGGATCTCCTCGACGGTGGATATGTTCTCACGGGGCCGAGTCCTGTTCGACGCGGACGGGGTGATGTCCGAGCTCGTGTCGGAGGCGCAGTCGGTCCGGCGCGTGCCGCCCGCGCAGCCGCACGGCGACCGCATCTTCCGTCTCCGTTACTTCATCACCGACCTGCTCAAGGATGCGCAGGACGTGGTCGAGGCCGGAGACGATGCGGGGGCCGAGATCGTCATGGCGCACTGCCTGTACGAGGCGCTGACGGTGCGGTACGAGCGGGCCGGCAGGCGCATGCCGAAGCACAAGTACGTGATGCAGGACCTGTCCGAGTGGGAGCCGGCCCTGGCGCGCCGCGCCGGGGAGCTTTTGGTGTCCGAGGCCCCCATCCGCAACCGGTTCCGCGCTCTGGGCGTGATCGTGGACGAGGTCCTGGCCCCCATCGGCGGACGGTTGGTTTCCGGAGAGACGGAGCGGGAGCCGGCGCCCGAGCCCCAGGGTCCGTCCCGACTGGACTCGGTGGTGATCGACTGCGCGCACCCCGCGTCGCTGGCCCGCTTCTGGGCAGCCGCGCTCGGGTACACGGTCGCCCCCTACGACGACGAGGAGATCGAACGGCTGCGGGCCATGGGGGTCGAGGACGTCGAGGACGACCCGGGCGTCCTGCTGCTGCCGCCGGGCGACGGTCCCCGCGTGTTCTGCGTGAAGGTCCCGGAACCCAAGGAAGGCAAGAACCGCGTCCACATCGACGTCAAGGTCGATGGCGCGCAGGACGTGGACCGTCTCGTCTCACTGGGGGCCCGGGTGCTGGAGCCGCCCGGCGGGGACAGGGACTGGACTGTCATGGCCGACCCCGAGGGCAACGAGTTCTGCGCCCTGCCGTCTTCGGGGGCCTGAGGCCGTCGGTCCCTAACGCCGGCCTGTCATCGACCGCCCGCTAACCTGCGTGCGCGGTGGCCGCACTCTCGGGCTCCCGCACCGCGCGAGGTAGTGGCCTTTCGTGCACGACCAGCGTCTTGGCGATCCGGTCGAAGCCCCTCTGGTGGTTCGGGCCCGGCACCGCCATCAACCAGTCGATGATCTGCAGGCCTCCCGAAAACACCAGTGGGAGCCGGCGGACAACAGCCTGACCCAACGAGATCGAAGTGCCGTCCTCGGACAGCACTCGCAGCTTGAGGATGGACTTGCCGGGGGTGCGGCCCAGCCGCCACTCCATCAGGGTGAGGCCGGCCACGAACCAGGCCGCGGCGAACGCGACCGTGGCGACCAGCCAGGGATCGCTGCGGAAGCAGTCCCACGAGTCGAGGCATCCGAACCTGCTGGAGACGGCGCCCTTGATGTTGTGAGCCCACAGGCTGTAGAGCAGCGTGGGTGCCGCGGAGACGAGCAGGTCGATGACGTAGCCGCAGGCGCGGAGCCCCCAGTGCGCTGGGCGCAGCGGCAGCCCCGAGACCATCGACCTCGCGGCCTCCCGTGGTGGCCCCAGCCTCTGGAGTGCTCCGGTGAGGCGTCCGGCGGCGTCCGCCTCCGTCAGGTGCGCTCCCAGCTCGGCCCCCAGCTCGCGCCGGTGGCGGGGGAGCCCGATCCAGCGCTCGAACTGGCTTCGGTAGTCGCCGATGGTCTGTTCGCCGGTCATCTCTTTCCTCCGTCCAAAAGGCGGCTCATGCCGCCCACGAGCCTGTCCCACTCCGTGCGCAGTGACGAGAGCCGCGCCTTGCCGTCCTTGGTGATCGCGTAGTACTTGCGGGGCGCGTTTCGTCCCTGGGCTTCCCAGGACGCCGACACGAAGCCGGAGTCCTCGAGCCGGTGCAGGATCGGGTACACCGTCCCCTCCTTCACCTCCGGCGTGCCGCCGGTGATCTCATTGAGGGTCGACAGCAGGTCGTAGCCGTAGGTGGGGGCTCGCGACAGCAGAGCCAGGATCGCCAGCTCCACGGTCCCTCTGGCGAGCTCCCTGCGCGCCGCCTCGTCCTGCGCCGGAGCGATCACGACTGCTCCTCCTACGGCTAGCCAAGTACCTTATGTGACACGGTACCATGCGCGGCCTGCAAGTCAAGACCCGAGGTCGGAGCTGGCGGCGTCCCTCATAGGATTGCCCCCATGACCAAACTGCTCGTCGCCAACCGGGGGGAGATAGCAGTCCGGATCTTCCGGACCGCTCGACGGATGGATCTGGGCTGTGTCGCCGTCTACTCCGACGCGGACGTCGACTCCCCGTTCGTCCTCTACGCCGACGAGTCGGTCCGGATCGGTCCGGCTCCCGCGTCGGAGTCGTACCTCCGAGCCGACCGCATCATCGAAGCGGCGCTGGAGACGGGAGCGACCCTCGTCCATCCCGGCTACGGGTTCCTCGCCGAGAGCGGCGCCTTCGCGGGTGCCTGCCGCGACGCGGGGCTGACCTTTGTCGGCCCCCCTGGGGAGGTGCTCGAGGTGATGGGGGACAAGGCCCGCGCCAAGGAACTCGCGGTGAGCGCGGGGGTGCCGGTCCTGGCCGGGTACGCGGGGGCCGACCAGTCCGACGAGGCGTTCGCGAAGGCCGCGAGCGAAATCGGGTATCCGGTGCTGGCGAAGGCGGCGGCCGGCGGGGGCGGCAAGGGTATGAGCGTCATCGCCGACGAGGCGTCCCTGCCGGAGGCGCTTGCCTCCGCGCGCCGCGTCGCGACGGCGGCCTTCGGCGACGGGCGGTTGATCCTGGAGCGGTACGTCCCGGACCCCCGGCACGTGGAGGTCCAGGTCATGGCGGACGGCCACGGCAACGTGATCCACCTTGGCGAGCGTGACTGCTCGCTGCAGCGCCGTCACCAGAAGGTGCTGGAGGAGTCGCCGTCCCCGGCAGTGGACGACCACCTCCGCGCCCAGCTGTGCGCTGCGGCCGTCGACCTGGCGAGAGCGGCGGGCTACGTCAACGCAGGGACGTGCGAGTTCCTCGTCGGCGCCGACGGGGGCTTCGGGTTCATCGAGATGAACGCGCGGCTTCAGGTCGAGCACCCGGTGACG
>DATLNZ010000120.1 GCA_035536535.1 Actinomycetota bacterium
ACTACACCCGCGCCGATGTCCGATTCTATCGCGGGCCTGCGGCGGGTCACGGGGTCAGTCCGACGAGGTGCCCCCGCCGGTGCCTTCGCCCGGAGGAACCCTCGTCTGGGGAGTAGGGGCCTCGTCCGGGGTGCCCTCTCCACCCGTACCCTCGTGGGGCGGCGCCTTCGTCTCGGCTTGCTCTTTGGACCCCGACGTCACGGCGGCAAGCGGGCGGGTGCCGTTCATCGACCGCACCAGGACCTGCGCCACGTCGATCACCTCGAC
The DNA here is from genome assembly GCA_035536535.1 of Actinomycetota bacterium. Classification (NCBI taxonomy): domain Bacteria; kingdom Bacillati; phylum Actinomycetota; species Actinomycetota bacterium. The sequence continues at coordinate 268 of DATLNZ010000120.1, forward strand.
GTTCTCGCCAGCTCCGGACATCTGCCTGTCCTTGACCGCGTCGTCCAGCATCACCAGGCAGAACGGGCAGGCCGTCGCGACCACGTCCGGGTTTGCTCCGAGGGCTTCGTCGATGCGCTCGTGGTTGATGCGCTTGCCCTCCGTCTCCTCCATCCAGAATCGGGCGCCCCCGGCTCCGCAGCAGAACGTCTTCTTGCCGCATCGGTGCATCTCCGTCTGGCGCGCCCCCGTGGCTCGGATGACGAGGCGCGGATCGACCGTGACGTCGTTGTGTCTCGCCAGGTAGCAGGGGTCGTGGTACGTGACGTCGAGGTCCAGGGGCGTCTCCGGCTGCAGGCGGCCTTGGCCGACGAGCTTGGCCAGCAGCTGCGAGTGGTGGATGACCTCGTAGTTGCCGCCGTAGTCCGGATACTCCCGCGCCATCGTGTTAAAGCAGTGGGGGCACTGCGTGATGATCTTCGTCACTCCGACGCCGTTCAGCGTCTCAACGTTGTTCTTGGCGAGCTCCTGGAACAGGAATTCGTTTCCGATCCGCCGGGCCGGGTCGCCCGTGCAGGACTCCCGGGGGCCGAGGACCGCGAACTTCACGCCCGCACGCTGGAGCAGCGTCACCACCGCGCGCGTCGTCTTCTTGGCGCGGTCGTCGGAAGCGCCGGCGCAGCCCACCCAGAACAGGTACTCGGTGCCCGATGGGAGGCTTCCGTTCACGACCGGGACGTCGAGGCCCTTGGCCCAGTCCATCCGGCCCTCCCCGGTGATGGCCCAGGGGTTTCCGGTGGACTCCAAGTTGTTGAGCATCCCGACGGACTCGCGCGGAAAGGCCGACTCCATCATCACCTGGTGGCGGCGCATGTCCACGATCATGTCCACGTGCTCGATGTCCACGGGGCACTCGTATACGCAGGCCCCGCACGTGACGCACTCCCAAAGTGCGACGTCGGAGATAACGTCCGGGACGAGGCGCTGCCCGACGGCCACGGCCGCTTCGCCGGTTGCTTCCTCGGCCGTGGTCTCGCCCAGCATCACGGGGGACTTGGCGAACATGTGGTCTCGGACGTTCATGACGATGAGCTTGGGGTTCAGCTCCTTGCCCGTCTGCCACGCAGGGCAGACCGACTGACAGCGCCCGCACTCTGTGCACGTGAGGCCGTCCAGCAGGTGCTTAAAGGAGAAGTCCTCGACGGACCCCACCCCGATCCTGCTGTTTTCGTCCAGCGTCTCCATGTCGATGTGCATCGGGCGAAGGCGGCCCAGAGCCAGCGGGTGGCGTCCGAATAGCACGTTCAGCGGCGACGTGAAGATGTGCAGGTGCTTTGAGTAAAGGACCAGGATCAGAAACGAGAACACGATCCCGACGTGCGCGACCAGGGCGGCATACTCGACCGCCTCCAGCGAGCCGTGTCCGAAGCGCGACATCCAGTTGCCCAGGGGGCGCGACAAAAACGCTCCCTGGGCGTAAGGGAGCCTTCCGAGGGCGTGACGTGCGGCGTTGATCAGCAGCAGCGTGCCCACCACCCCGAAGATCATTCCCAGGACGACGAACGCCTGGGCGGTGTGGGACTTGAAAAACCGTGACTTGCGCTGCCAGATCCTCGGGTTGTTCTTCAGCCGGATGGCGAAAAAGGCCAAAAGCGAGACCGTCACGGCCAGGATGAAGAAGTCGAACATGAACCCGAGCCAGGCGTGGCGTCCGATGAACGGCAGGACGAAGTCCGCCGAGAAGAACGCGCCGAAGCTTTCGAGCAGCGCGACCTGGATGACCAGAAACCCCCAGAAAGTCAGTGCGTGTGCGATTCCCGGCCCGGACCACTGCAGGAGCTTTCGCTGGCCGATGACCTTGGTGAGCTCGAACCGGATACGCCGTGGCAGGTCCTTGAACCGTTCCGGGTCGGGCTGGCCCGAGCGCACCATGCGGAACAGGCGCCATCCCCGCCGCCCGGCGATCAGGGCCGTGACGGCTCCCATGACAAGCAGCGGGAGGGGACGCAGCATCGGCGGGCCTCCTGTTTGGCGGTCGGTCGCGCCAAGACTAACCAACGCGCAGCTGCGGGTCGGTGCTGTGGATGGGGAGGCACCACGCCCGGCGCGAGACGTCCGGGCGTGGTGCTCAGGGCTGAGTGCTACGCCTGAAGGTCGAAGCGCCGCCGACGGAATCGCTGCGACAGCAGCCAGGCCGCCGCCATCGCCGCGGACGGCACCACCAGGGCCCCGGACTCCGGCGCCGTGAAGGCCTGCAGGACCGTGGACAACGGGCTCTGGCGGGCGGACCCCGGCTCCAGCTGTGCCGCAGGAGCCGGCCGAAGGGCCGGCACCGGCTCCAGCGCCGGCGCGCTCGCCGGCTGCAGGGCGGGAACCGGGTTGGCGACCGGGACGGCCTTGGGAGCGAAGGCAGGTTGTGCCGCAGGGACTGTTCGCGTCGCTGGATGCGCCACGGGAGCGGGCTGGGGGTTGGCTGCGGGCGCCGGCACCGGGAGGTGCTCGTGCTGTTGGCCGAGGTCCGGCTTCGCCGGCTTTGAGGTCCCCGCGGCGGGAGCCGCGGGAGCCGCCGGGTCGACCACCTCGATGGCCCTCCTGAGGGCGTAGCTCGGCTTGGCGGTCGACTGGGTCAGTGAGACCGCGTAGACGATGTACCAGCCGGGCTTGGCGTCGGCTGGAGCCGTCAGGTGCTGCCGGAACGAGCCGTTGGAAACCAGAACCCGCGCCATGATCGGGCCGTCGACCCTGTTCCACCGGATCTCAACAGACTCACCCGGCGTGTAGGTGGTACCCAGGCCGTAGAACTCGCCCCCCGGAGTGGTCGACTCACGGTCGAGCGTGAAAGTGCAGCTGGCGGCGGCCGGTCCGGCCAGGACGACGATGGCTGCCACGGCCCCCAGGGCCACGGCGAACAGGCGAGCGCGCATGCTTCCCCCTTGATTGTGAGCGCAATCAAAGGGGAAAACGCACCCGGCGCCGCCGCCCGTCGGGCCTTTTTGGCTTGGGCGAGCGAATACTGGGCCGACGTACCCCCCGGGTATGCTGCCGCCATGAGCGCCCGGCGCGACCCCCGCGGGCTGACCATGCCCCCCGGCCGCCGGATCCCGCGGCCTTCCCCCCCGCGCGTGACCAGACCGGCGCCTCCGTCAGAGGAGGGACCGGTCCCGGACGTCGCGAAATCCGGAGGCGAGCTGGCCGCCCTCGCCGCCGAGATACGTGGCTGCCGGGAGTGCGGCAGGGACGGATCTTCGTGCGCCTTCGGGTCCGGGTACCCGCGCGCGCCGTTGATGCTGATCAAGGAGCGGCCGGGCCCGGAAGACCTCCGGACGGAGACCGCCTGGGCGGACGAGGCCCCGTCCATCGCCAGGGCCCTGGACCGGCTCAAGGTGCCGTTTTCGTGGACCTATGGCACGACCGTCGTGCGCCGCGGCGACCAGCCTGCCACCGACGACCAACTGAAGTCGTGTGCCGCGCACCTGCTGGTGGAGATCGAGGCGGTGGAGCCGGTGGTGGTGGTGGCCTTCGGCCCGAGGGTCCTGCAGGCGCTGACCTATCTGGACGGCCGCTGCGGACTGAGCGTCGGAGAAGTGGAGCAGGGACGGCCACAGCGCGTCCGCGACGACCTCCTGCTGCTGGTCACGGAGCCGGTTCCGGAGGGAGTGACGATCCCCGACTCCAAGCGGAGACTCTGGCGCGACCTGCAGGAGCTCCCGGCACTACTCGGCCTCACCTCTTAGCGGCGCCGCGTACTCTCGTGCCATGAGAGGGATCGTCGCCCTGCTCCTGGTCGCGGCAACAGCCGGATGCGCGGACAGTAGCCCGGTGCGCGAGGTCAGCGGGACCGCCGCCCCCTCCCCGAACGCCACCTCATCCCGGACCGCCACGCCCGTCCCGTCGCCCTGGCCGTGTCCGGAGACGGATCCCCCGTCCGTTCGTCTCCTGCTGGGAGACAAGCGGGTGACCGCGGAGGTCGCCTGCAACACGGCTCAACGGTCCAAGGGGCTGATGTCCAGGACCTCGCTGCCGGAGTCGCAGGGGATGCTGTTCCTGCTCGAACGCCCCGGCACGGGCGGCTTCTGGATGAAGAACACGCTGATCCCGCTGTCCATCGCCTACATGCGACGCAGCGGCAGGGATTTCGAGATCGTTTCGATTCTGGACATGGAGCCGTGCCGGGCGGACCCGTGCAAGAGCTACCCCCCGGACGTCGAATACGACTCCGCTCTCGAGATGAACTCGGGCTGGTTCCGGGGAGCTTCAGTGGCCGTGGGGGCCAAAGTCCGAGCCGAGGGGCCGCTGCCGGACCCCCAGTAGCGTCCGCGGGCCCGTCCTCGCCTTGCGGTTGTCCGCTTCCACGCGATCGTTGCTGGAGGCCTCCTTGTGAACCGCGCTCCTGCTCTGCTACAAGGAGGCGGGGCCGTGTGCCCCTGCCTTGGTCAAGGCAGCCGGACGGTCGTCCGGCATGTGGGGTTTTCGGGGCAAGAGCACCCCGCCTAGCTGCTCGGAAAGGGGCCAGACGGACCGACATCGCCAGGAGTGCCCGGGTGTTTTCCGCACACCGGGAACGTGAGTGAGGCATCACGGAACAAGAAGGGAACGAATGAGACGCAAGACGCTGGCCGAATGGCTGGTGGTCGGCGTCCTGGCGGGTCTCGCACTGCTCGCTGGAGGTGCCAAAGCGTCGGCTGCCAAGCCGGCGCCCTCCTCGGCAGGCGGGGCAAAGCAGGTTGAGAACGCCACACCCGAAGTGGCCCCGAAGACCCATTCGGGTCACGTCGCGCCGTCGGATCACGACGACGACGACGCAGAAGAGGAGGTCACTGCGGGAATCGTGCACAAAGGTGACAACGAAGCCGAGGTGGACCAGTCCCTCAAGGGGGGCAGCGGGGACGCGTCGGCTGGGAGCCAGGTCACGGGGATCGTCTCGGGTTCGGGGGGCGCGTCAGTTCGCGCATCAAACCGATCCGAGGACTCCGAAGCCAAGTCCGGAGACGTTCGTCTTTCAAACCACGTCGGCACCGTAGCTGTGGGGCCGAGGCTGGATTCGATCGACGTCCCGGACCCCGGCGTGGGGGAACTTCGTGCGGGCATCGTGCACGACGGAGACAACGAGCTGGACCTGACCCAGGTGCAGCAGGGCGACTCGGGTGACGCGGTCGCAGGATCCCAGATCACTGGGATCGTGGCGTCCGACGGCGACGTTTTCGTGGATCTGAACAACCACAGCGAAGACGACGAGTCGGTGACGGGGTCCGTAGACGCGGACAACGACATCGAGTCCATCCAGGCCGGCCCTGAGAGCAGCGAGTCCGAGCTGGAGGGTCCGCGGGGACCGCGGGGTCCGACTGGGCCCCCCGGAGCTGCGGAATCCGGGTCGGGACAGGCTGCTGTGGTGCCGGGAGCTGCGGGTCACACCGCTGCGTCCTCGGCCACCGGCCCTGTCAGCCGTGTGAGCGGAACCGCCGAAGTGATCACCGGTTCCGAACAGACGGTGACGCACGGTCATGTGGCCGGTCCGCAGGTTCAGGGCCTGCCCAGCTCCCAGCAGGGAAGCATCGATGTTCTCAACAGGCAGTCCAGTGACGAACCGACTACCGAGACAGAAGTAGACGCAGCATTGGGATCCGGAGTGTCCGCCACCTCCCACGAGGAGGAGGACGACATTCTGGGCTTTGATCCCGAAGAAGCGGACGTACTGCACGAAGGAGACAACGAGGTGGACATCACCCAGCGGGCCGACGCTCGATCCGGGGACTCCGTTGCGGGGTCCCAGGTGACGGGCGTGGTCAACTCGGGCGGCAACGTGTCCATCACGTCGTCTGTCGTGTCCGAAGACGCCGAGTCGGTGAGCGGCGACGCTTCCGTCTCCAACCACGCCGGCACGGTTCGTGTCGGTCCCACCGCCTCCGAGTCCGCGACCGGAGACGCCACCGCAACTGGTGGCGCCGGCGGTGCGGGGGCGGGCGGTGCCGGCGGTGCCGGCGGTGCCGGCGGTGCCGGGTTCGGTGGGCCAGGCGGCACAGGCGGCACCGGAGGCGCCGGGGGGGCAACAGGCCCCGGCGGTGCAGGCGGTGCCGGTGGCACAGGCGGAGCTGGCACGGGAGGCACAGGCGGTGCCGGTGGCACAGGCGGAGCGGGCACGGGCGGAGCGGGTGGCGCAGCCACCGCGTTCGCGGCCCAGGCCAACTCGACCATCGGCCACAGAGGCGACAACGAGCTGGACTTCGTCCAGGACGGGTCGTCTGACACCGGAGACGCCGTGTCGGCTTCTGCCGTCACGGGAGTGGTCAACTCAGGCGGCGACGTGTCGGTTGACGCG
>DATLNZ010000121.1 GCA_035536535.1 Actinomycetota bacterium
GGCCTGGACGCGGTGCTCGGTCCGCTCCACCTGAAAGTCCTCCGGACGGATCCGCACAGGCGTCCCGGCCCCCGAGCGGCGGACCGCCTCGAACACCGTCTGCTTGACCTCGATGTGAAACGGGTCGCCGAACTCGTACGGCTTGGTTTCTCCGGTCAGGTCGCCGCCGCGTCCGGACCGCGGGATCTGGTGGTCTCCCGCCAGTGCTGCCTTCAGTCGCGAGTAGACAGAGCCCAGCGCCTGGCGCCCGATGCGCCGGACCCCCTGGGGGGTGATGTCCAGGCGGCCCCGGGACCTCTGGACGTACCCCGCGTCCTCGAGCATCCGTTCGATCTCCTGCAGGCGCTTGAGGTCCCTCGCCGCCTCCGGTCCCAGCAGCGAGGACACGCGGTCCAGGTCGACTTCGTCCAGGTCGCCCGGACGGGTGACTCCCCGCAGGTACTGCTCCAGGTCCTCGGCCTCCTGCAGCCGCTCCAGGACCTCCATCGCGCGCGACATGTCCAGAGGGTCGGACCCCTCAAACGGAAGCCCCCGGTCCCACATGCCCGGGGGCAACATCCCGCGCAAGGCATGCGTCAGCTCATTCATCTGGAAGCTGAGGTCGGCGTCGGCCATCAGCGCACCCATCATCTCTTCGAGCCGGGCGCGCATCTCCGGCGACATCGACGCCATCATCGCCTGGGCCATGGCCATTCGCCGCGCGAGGCCCTCGAGCAGTTGGTCGAGGTCGCGCGGGTTGTCCGGGAAGAACTCCCCGTGCCGCTGCATAAAGCCGTCGAAGTCGTAGGGCTGTCGGTCCTCGCGGCGGCGGATCATGTCGTTGAGCTCCGACAGCATCGCCTTGGTCCGCTCCACGGCCTCCGGAGTCAGGTTCGACAGCGCCTGCTCGGCCCCCTTGAAGTACTGCTGCATGACCTGCGAGCGCAGGCCGTCCACGAGCTCTCGGAACTTCGACTCGGCCTCCGGGGACAGAAAGTCGTAGGACTGCAGGCTCCTCAGGGCCTCGCCCGGACGTCCCTCCAGGCGGTCCAGCCACTCCGACCGGACGTCCAGCCGCGGTCCGAACGGGGGCCGGGCCATCTCACGCTCCAGTGCGTCCAGCGGGTCGTCGGCCGCCGGCACGGACCGGCCTGACCCCCCCGGGTGCTCTTCGTCGCGCAGCCGCATCCGCTCGTCCACCTCGCGCGACTCCATCTCCCGGACCTCGCGCAGCGCGTCCTCGATCCCGGACACGACCGAGTCCATGTCGTGGGCCTGGAGCTCGTGACGGCGTAGCGCCCGCAGCCGCTCGGCCAGCGACTGCACGCCGGTGATGCGGCGGCCATCCAGGTCAAAGCCCCGCTGCAGCATCCGCCTGAGGGCCTGCTGCAGGTCCCCAAACTCAAGGACGTCGTCGCTGAGGCTGTCCAGCAGCGCGTCGGCGTCCGCCCAGGGATCCTGGCTCCCGTCCCACCGGGAGTACCGAGCGGGGGTCATTTGGGCTTCACCTTACGCTCGCGTCCGCACTTGCGAACCGCGTCGGTGAGCAGGTACTCGATCTGCGCGTTCACGCTGCGCAGCTCGTCGGCAGCCCACTTCTCCAGCGCCTCGTACAGCGCCGGGTCGATGCGCAGGAGAAAGCTCTTGCGGTCGGCCAAGGGCCTGCTCGCCTACTGGTACAGCGTCCCCGTGTTGACGATCGGCTGGGCGTGGTGCTCGCTACACAACACCACCAGCAGATTGGAGACCATGGCGGCCTTGCGCTGGTCGTCGAGCTCCACGATGTCCTTGGCGGCCAGCATCGTCAGCGCCTCGTCCACCATGCCCACCGCGCCCTCGACGATCCGCTGTCGCGCGGCGACCACGGCGTCGGCCTGCTGGCGCCGAAGCATGTCGGCGGCGATCTCGGGGGCGTAGGCAAGCCGCCGAAGCTGCGTGCGGATCACCTCGACTCCCGCGGTCTGAAGCTGCTGCTGCAGTTCGCCGTGAAGCGACGCCATGACCTCGTCGGCGTTGGCACGAAGCGAGTGCTGTCCCGGCTCGTAGGAGTCGTAGGGGTACTCGCTTGTCATGTGCCGGACCGCGGTCTCGGTCTGGATCTTCACGAACTCCTGGTAGTCCTCGACCTCGAAGGCCGCCTTGGCGGTGTCCACGACGCGCCACACGATCACCGCGGCAACCTCGATCGGGTTGCCGACCGCGTCGTTCACCTTGAGCGTCTGGCTGTCGAAGTTCTGGATCCTGAGCGACAGGCTCTTGCGCAGGGTCAGCGGGTACGTCCAGGAGAACCCGTTGCGACGGACCGTCCCCAAATACCGGCCCAGGAAGGTGACCACCCGGGACTGATTGGGAGCCACGATCATGAACCCGGTCGCGATCACAAGCGCCACGACCGCCAGGGCCGCGCCGCCCCAGCCGACGAAGTAGTTCTTGTTGAGGATCCCCCACGGGATGGCGGCTGCCGCCGCCAGCCACATGACGAAGTCCAGCAGCAGCATCGTGAACCCCGAGACCTGCCTGGCAGCTTTCTCCCTCATCGCCCCTCCCATATCGAAGTGATATCACAACGATAACAGAGGGGCGGGGACGAGTCAACGGGAGCCATGCGCAGGAACCGGCCCCCGGAGAGGCCGTGTGGGACTACCGGCCGTAGCGGACGCCGGTCGCCGTCTGGACCTTGTTCAGCCGCTTGGACAGGTGCAGGCCCTCGCAGATGAACTCAAGCGCCGCCGCCGTCGTGGCCGCGGACTCGCCGGCCTCCAGCTTCTCCAGAGCCTTGGACATGCCCTTGAGCTCGCCGAACTGCCTGCAGACGGCCTCGGCCCCCATTCCGGGCGACGTCTCCACCTCCAGCCCCTCGTCAAAGGACTCCACCAGGTCGGCAAAGCCCTCGCCGCGCATCCGGCGCTGGAACGTCGTGAACACCGCCTGCCGGACGAGCTTGTCGAGGATCTCGGACTCCTTGCCCTCCTCGAGAGCCTCGACCTCCACCTTGCCCAGCGTGGACGCCGCGACCGAGTCGAGGTCGCTCACGCGCGGGACGGCCTCCTTTTCACCCAGCTTCACCGCGCGCCGGACTGCGCTGGCGGCCAGCGTCTCGTGGTTGCAGATCGAAAGACGAACCGAAACCCCGGACCTCTGGTTGACCTGTGTGGACCGCCGCGCTTGGTGGGTCAGCTCCCCCACGACCTCCTTCATGTACGCCGGAAACCGCAGAGCGGGCCCCGCGTCGATCACGTTGGCCTCCTGCTCCACGATCGCGACCTCCTCGGCGACCGTGCGCGGGTAGTGGGTGCGGATCTGGGCGCCGAACCGGTCCTTGAGCGGAGTGATGATCCGACCGCGGTTGGTGTAGTCCTCCGGGTTTGCCGACGCCAGGCATACGACGTCCAGAGGCAGGCGGACCTTGTACCCGCGGATCTGGATGTCGCGCTCGGACAGCAGGTTGAGCAGCGACACCTGGATGCGCTCTGCCAGGTCGGGCAGCTCGTTGATCGCGAAGATGCCCCGGTGAGTGCGCGGGATCAGTCCGAAGTGGATGGTCAGCTCGTCGGACAGGTACCGCCCCTCCGCCACCTTTATCGGGTCCACCTCGCCGATCAGGTCGGCGACTGAGATGTCTGGCGTGGCCAGCTTCTCGGAGTAGCGCTCGTCGCGGGACAGCCAGACCAGGGGCGTGTCGTCGCCCATCCCGTCGACCTTCGTCCGGCACGCATGACAGATGGGCGAAAAGGGGTCGTCGTTGATCTCGCATCCGGCGATGGCTGGCACCGCCTCGTCCAGCAGTCCCACCAGCGACCGCATGATCCGCGACTTCGCCTGGCCGCGCTCGCCCAGAAACACAATGTCGTGGCCGGCGAGGACGGCGTTCTCCACGGCAGGCAGCACCGTGTCCTCGTAACCTCTCACTCCGGCTACGACGTCCTCGCCGTTTCGAAGCCGGTCCAGCAGGTTGGCACGCAGCTCGTCGCGCACCGAACGCGGGGTCCAGCCTGCTGATCTGAGGGCGCCAAGGGTGGTTTCGTGGGGCACTGAAAGCTCTCCTGCAGTGCGGTCGGCGGTCAGTATAGTGAGGCGCGAAGGCATCAGGGACCGCTGGAGAGGTGCTCATACATGACTTATGTGATCTGCGAACCGTGCGTGGACATCAAGGACAGGGCCTGCGTCGAGGAGTGCCCCGTCGACTGCATCTACGAGGACGCCGCGCAGCTTTTCATCCACCCCCAGGAGTGCGTGGACTGTGACGCGTGCATGCCGGTCTGCCCGGTGGACGCCATCTTCCCCGCCGACGACGTCCCCGGGGAGTGGAAGCCGTTCACACAGATGAACGCGGACTTTTTCACCCAGCACCCGGACGCCTCGGGCGGCGCCTCCCAGAGCCCGTACGCGCCCGCCCTGGAGGGCTGACGACACCGAAAACGACGGAGGGCGCCGCGGATGACCCGGAGCCGCAGGCCGTGAGCCGAACCGTCGCGTTCGGCCCCCACGACGTCGGCAAGCGCATCTCGATCCAGTACTTCGAGCCCGACGGCGCCCGCAGCGAGGCGGTGGGGGTCCTGGAGCGGGCTGAGCGCCAGGGTGAGTCGCTCCTGCTGCACGTCCGCAAGCGCGACGACAGCGTCGTGCAGGTCCCGCTGCACCGCATCCGCTTTGGCAGGATCGTCCCCGCGCGCGGTCCCCGCTAGCGCGCCGATGGTCCGGCTGTCGGAGGTCCAGGAGGCGGCCGGGCTGCTTTCGGGCATTGCCCAGCGGACGCCCGTGCTCACCTCCTCGAGCCTTTCGTCGCGAAGCTCCGGAACGGTCCTCATCAAAGCCGAGCATCTGCAGAGGACCGGGTCGTTCAAGATCCGGGGCGCCTATGTCCGGCTGTGCAAGCTCGACGACGACCAGCGCAAGCGCGGCGTCGTGGCGGCCAGCGCCGGCAACCACGCCCAGGGCGTCGCCTGGGCGGCGTCGGCGCTCGGTATCCGGTCGACGGTGGTGATGCCCGTCTTCGCACCGCTGCAGAAGGTCGAGGCGACGAGGCGGTACGGGGCGCAGGTCGAGCTGTCCGGGGACACCTTCGAGGACTCCCTGCGCCGGGCCAGGGAGATCGCTTCGGAGTGCGGCAGCGTCCTTGTCCACGCCTTTGACGACCCCTGGATCATGTCCGGACAGGGGACGGTGGGACTGGAGATCTGCCAGGACGTGAAGGAGGCAGACCGGGTCGTGGTCCCACTGGGCGGCGGCGGCCTCATCTCGGGCGTCGCCACGGCGGTCAAGGCTCTGTGCCCGTCAACCAAGATCATCGGCGTGCGGCCGTCGTCGGCTCCGGCGACCATCGCCGACGGCGTCGCCGTCAAGCGCCCCGGCGATCAGACGCAGCCGGTCATAGATGCCCTGGTGGACGACATCGTCAGCGTCGACGAGGACGAGATCAGCGCGGCGATTCTTTTCGCCCTGGAGCGGATGAAGCAGGTGCTCGAGGGGGCCGGGGCACTGGCGGTGGCCGGCGTTCTGGCCGGGGCCGTGCCCACCACGGGCACCAGCGTCCTGATCGCCTCCGGCGGCAACATCGACCCGGGCCTGCTGATGCGGGTCATCCGTCACGGCCTGTCGCAGGCCGGACGGTACCTGTTCGTGCGCTTGGAGCTGACGGACCGTCCCGGAGAGCTGCAGAGCGTCCTCACCCTGCTCGCCGACAAGCTCGTGAACGTCCTTTCGGTCGTCCACCACCGCGCGGGCGCCTCACTGGCCGTCGGAGCGGTGGACGTGGAGCTGCTCCTGGAGACGCGGAACCGAGACCACGCGACCGAGGTCGTGCGCGCGCTCGGCCAGGCCGGTTACAGCGTGCGCCTCTGATAGACTCCCGCGGATCATGCCGACCCGCCAGCAGCGGCGCGTAAAGGCGCGCGCTCCCCTAAAAAAGAAGCACCGCGGCCAGCTCGCGTTTATCGCGATTCTGGTCGGGCTGCTCGCGCTCGGGACCAGCGGCATCGTCTACTCGTTTTTCAACAAGCCCGAGATCACGCGCGGCGCGCAGCCGGGGGACCACTGGCACGCCAAGTACCGCATTGAGATCTGCGGGGCCCCCGTCACGCCCTTCCGGCAGAGCGAGGGCGAGATCCACACCCACGACCGCGGCGCCCAGGGTGACGGCCAGATCCACATCCACCCGAAGACCCCCGCGTTCTCCCTCGACAACGCCAACCTCGAAGCCTTTTTGGGGGTCTCCGAGACCTTCCTCACCCGCGAGAAGGGCCGCAACTCCCTGCTGTTTTCGGACGGCACCGACTACAAGGACGGCGAGAAGTGCCAGGGCAGCGACGCCAAGCACAAGCTCGTGGTCCAGGCCAACGGCAAGCCCGTCAAGGGACACCCCGGCAAGTTCGTCCTCCACCACGGCGACGACATAGTCATCAGGTTCGGGCCGAAGCCGTCCAAGGGCGCGTCGCCGATGCCTAACCCGCAGACGGCGATGCAGCAGCGCCAGGGCGGGCCACCGGGAGCCGGAGGCCTCCCCGGGCCCGAAGGCGCACCGCCCGGCGCCCCAACGGGACCCAGCGCCGAGGGCGCACCGCCGGAACCCGGCGCGCCGCCGGCCGGCGAACTCGACCCCGGGTCAGGCGGGGAGACCGGAACCAACCCGGACGCCGGAGCCGGCGGTCCCTAGCAATCTCGCACCTTTCGTTCCTGGAAAAGCGGTGCGAAAGCTGTGGGAAAGCAGGAAAATCCGTCCACAATCCGCTGGTCACAAACAACTTTTTTCCACACGCGCAGGTCAGGGCGTTGTGAGCATTTGCGCAGGTCAGAGGCCTTGACGGGCCTCCCGCAGCCGGGCTAGATTGTCGTTGCCTGAGCGGTCAGTCGGGAGACAGAAGGAAGCCTGTCGAGACTCTCGGGAGTCGTGAAGGGAACGGATTCGTGAGGCGAAAGCCCCACGAAAAAGGGACCCTAACGCTCCAGGGAGAAGAGGGCGACCGGATGGATCCCGGCGGGCCGCTCAGGCACTTTCGTCTGCCGCCGCCGGCGGCTGGGGCACCGTTCTGCTCTCCCTGGACAGGTCCCGCGACCCTGTCCCGCCCTTTTCGGACTCGTCCCGCGAGTCCGTCCTGCCCTTTTCGAACTCGTCGCGGGCCTCCCGCATCGACCGGGCAAGCCTGGGTAGCCGGCTGGCGCCGAACAGCAGGACGATCAGCAAAACTACGAGGAGCACTTCCGGGCCACCGAGAAATCTCATCGCTCACCTCCGCGTCGTGTCCCTACTTTAACGGCGGGACGGCCGCCCCACATACCACCCGGACGGGTCGTAGGCCCTGATCAGCGCCACCTCGTGCGCCAAGGGGTCGTCGAGGATCCTCACCTCGCCAGCCACCCGCAGGGCCCAGCCGCACTCGTCGCGGGCTCGGGCCACCCCGTCGGCCAAGTCGCCGAACACGGCGGACAGGACCAGCTCGCCGTCCACCCGCTCGTAGAGCCCGGCCTGAGTGGCGACCACGCTCACCGGACGTCCCGGCGCGGTGACGTACGGCACCTCGTGGACGAACCGGTCCTTGGACTGCACGCACACAACCACCACGTCGCGGCAGATGGAGGCAACATCGTTGGACCCCCCGGACCCGACGAGCAACCGGCCGTCGGCAGTGACCGACGAGTTGATGTTGCCGCGGCGGTCGACCTGTCCGGCCCCCAGGATCCCGGCGGAGGCGGTGGCGGACAGCGCCAGGCCCAGGATGTCCAGGACGCTGCCCAGTCCGGTCGCGGTGGCCGCGGTCCGGTTGGAAACCAGCAGCGGGTCGCCGAGCGGCGGCAGGTAGTCGTACAGGCCCAGCTCCACCATCAGATCCAGTGGCGTCCCCTGGGCCGCGAGATCCGCCCGTGCCAGCCACGCCGACAGGTTCGACAGCCCCACGCCCGCGAGCACCGTCCGGAGGCCGAGCTTCCGCACGCGGGCGGCGAGGGCCCGGGCGCCGGCGACGACCGCCATCTCCGCCTCGGTAGGGGCGGGATCGTCCGCGGGTGCGGGTCCGGCCGCGGCGGGCGCCGCCTCGCGCGGGGCAGCGGCGCCGGCGCGAAGTGGTCCCGGTCGAGGCGACGGCTCCTGCGGGGCGGCGCGGTCGCGCAGCAACTCCAAGCGTTCCTGCCCCAGGCGCGCGAGGTAGCCGTCGTGGGTGGTGTCCACCCATTGCGAGCGCCAGTCCGCCATCTCACCGGGGTCCCTGCAGGCGCGCCTGAACCCGGTCCAGAAGTCCGGATCCTCCGCGTACGGCTCGACCAGGTCCCGCAGCCCCTCGGCGAAAAGGGGGCCGGGGTGGGCCCCGAACGGCACCTCCGCGACCGCAAGCACCCGGTTGCCGGGAAGCCTCATGTGGACGGGGTGGGCCGCGACCACCTCCGGCTCGACGACCTTCTCGACGGTCACTATCGCGCCCCGCCTGGCCCCCCACGCGCCGAGGCACAGGTCCCCGAACGGGGCGCCGAGAAGCACGTTTCCGTACCGGTCCGCGGCGACGGCGTGGACAAAGGCGACGTCCGGGACCAGGGCGCGCACCGCCAGGGTCCCGTCCAACTCCAGCACCTCGGCGTTGGCCTGCATCGACGACCCGGCCAGGGACCGGGTGGGCATCCACGGGAGGCCTAGCGCACCTGCAAGGAGCCGCTGGGTGAACGACAGGATGGACCAGCAGCTCAGCGTGAAAGCGCCTTCGGCGTGCGTCCTCTGCAGCAGGGGGTTGGGTCCCGGCGTGGGCAGCGTGTCGCCGTGGAAGGCGCAGATCACATCCGCCACAAGGCCCTCGGAGACCAGCAGAACGTAGGGCCCGGCCAGCGACATGCACGAAAGCGTGAACCCGGGGCTGGTGCCGGCGAAGGTCCGCAGCAGCTGCATGCACGACGCCTGGGGACGGCTCAGGCCCGACGTGAAGTGGATGTGATCGCCGGGCCGCACGTGGTCCTTGACCGCGCTGGCCAGAGTCGCCACCTTGTCTGGCCCCCGGGCCACCAGGGCAGCGCGTGCGGCCGGATCGTCCACGGCAGCACTGTAGAGGACGCCGGCGGGAGGCCGTGCTACGTTCGACCTCTGCCGCCCAACGACCCAAGGAGAGCCATGGACGCCATGCGTCCGGCCCCCGCTCCCGGCCCGGACATCCCATTCAGCCGCCCCGACAGCCGGACGATGGTCATCGGCATCTCGTCCGGCAAGGGCGGCGTGGGCAAGTCCACCGTCACCACCAACGTCGCCGCGGCCATGGCTCTGAGGGGGCACAGCGTCGGGGTCATGGACGCCGACATCTGGGGGTTCTCCATCCCGCGGATGTTCGGACTGCGCGGGCAGCGTCCGTCCGGATCGGACGGGATGATCGAGCCACTGGAGCGAAACGGCGTCAAGGTCATCTCCATCGGCTTCTTCCTGGAGCGCGAGGAGGACCCGCTGATGTTCCGGGGGCCGATGCTCCACAAGGCGCTCGAGCAGTTCCTCACGGACATCAGGTGGGGCGACGACCTGGACTACCTGCTCATCGACCTGCCGCCCGGCACCGGCGACATCGTGATCTCGCTGGCGACCTTTCTGCCGGCCATGGGCATGGTCGTGGTCACGACCCCGCAGCCCGTGGCCCAAAAGGTCGCCGAACGCGCCGCCAACGGCACGAACAAGGTGAAGCTGCGGGTGCTGGGAGTCGTGGAGAACATGGCGGGTGAGATCTTCGGGTCCGGAGGTGGCGGGCAGCTCGCCGAGACCCTCGGCGTCCCTTTGTACGGCTCGATCCCCCTCATCCCCGAGTTGCGCGAGTCGTCGGACGCCGGCGAGCCGTTCGTGTGGACCAACCCGGACCATCCTGTCACGCAGTCGTTTTTGGAGATTGGCGACGCCCTGACCAAGTTCCGTCCCCGAAGGAGGCTGTCTGTCAGCGGCACCGGGGGCCGGGGCGGCAACGGAAAGCCACGTCCCCGCTGAACCTCGCTAGGCCCCCCGGACGTGGGGCAGGACGTCCGATGCGAACCTGGCCACGTCGTCCGGGTCGTCCAGCGCGAACGGCACCGTGCCGAAGCACATGACGGCGTGCTCCACCCCCAGCGCCGCGAAGGCCTGAAGCCGGTCCACCATCTCCTGCGCGCTGCCCTGCGCGTACTGGCCGATCGACCGGCGCACCTTCGACCCGCCGAGCCGCCTGATCCGGTCTTTGTAGGCGGCGGGGTCGGAGAACCAGGCGGCGTTCCAGCCGTCGCCCACCCGGCCCGCCAGCGCCACGGCACGATCGCCCTTGCCTCCCACCCAGATGGCCGGACGGGGCCGCTGGGCCGGCGGCGGCATCATCACCGCGTCGTCGATCCGGTAGTGGCGTCCCGACCACGAGAACGGCCGGCCCGACAGCAGGCCCTTCAGGACCTCCACCGACTCCGCCAGGCGCGCCAGCCGGACCCCTGGGCGCGGCATGGAGATTCCGAAGGGAAGGAAGTCGCGTTCGTACCAGCCGGCTCCGATTCCGAGCTCCAGCCGGCCGGCGGAAGCCAGGTCGATGGACGCCGCAGCCTTGGCCACGAGGGCCGGGTGTCGCAGCTCGTTGCACAGCACCATCGTCCCGAGGCGCACCCGCGACGTCTCCCGGGCCAGCACGGCCAGCGTCGTCAGCGGCTCGAGGCAGCCGATGGGGTCGGCGGAGCCCCCGTACTTCGCGAGGTCGAACACGAGGTGGTCGGACACCCACACCGAGTCAAAGCCCAGCCGCTCGCACTCCCGAGACACGTCCACCACCCGCTGCATGTCCGCGGGGGCCCCCGGCTGGTCGTAGTGGGGCAGGGCGACGCCCACCTTCATGTCAGCGGGGCTCGCGGGGGCCGGGTCATGGCCGACACACTATCGGGAGGCACGCACCCCAGCCGGACAGCGACCCGAGAGTCGACGAGATGCCAGAGCTGCCCGAAGTGGAGGGTTTCCGGCTGGTCATCGACCGCCACATGGGGGGCCGGCGCATCAGGCGCGTCCGGGCCCTGGACGCGTGGATGCTGCGGGACACCACTCCCGCGAAATTCGAGCGGGCGCTGACCGGGCGCACCGTCACCAGGACGCACCGTCGCGGGAAGCTGCTGCTGGCGTTCACCGACGACAAAGCCGCCAACGGCCCGGTGCTCGGCCTGCACTTCGGGATGACCGGACACCCCCACCCCGCCGCGCCCGGGGAGCCGGCTCACCGATGGGACCGGCTGGTCTTTGAGTTCGACGACTCCACACAGCTGCGCTACCGCAACCAGCGCAGGCTCGGCTACATCCGGCTGTCGCCGCGGGCGCTCGTGACCGACCTGCTCTGGGGGCTCGGCCCCGAGCCGCTGGAGGCGCCGGCTGCGTGGTTCGCCGAGACCCTGTCGCGGCGGCGGGGGCCGGTGAAGGGTGTCCTTCTGGACCAGGGGTTTTTGGCGGGCATCGGCAACATCTACGCCGACGAGGCGCTGTTCGAGGCGGGGATACGTCCGGACAGGCCCGCGAACACACTGTCGGCGGCCGAGTCCAGAAACCTGCACCGCGCGATCCGGTCCACTCTCAGGCGCGGGATCCGCGCTGCCGAGGCGGGCAGGCGCCCACGGCTGGCGCTGGCGGACGTCCGGACGCGGGCGGCCAGACAGCGGACGGGGCCGGGGCTGACGGCGGTGCCGTGTCCGAGCTGTGGCCGGCCGCTGAACGCCGCGACTCTCGGGGGCCGGACCTCCTACTTCTGCGCGCGCTGCCAGAGCTGACTCAGGCTTCCGGCGCGGCCTTTTTCGCCGGTGCCTCGTGGGTCGGGTCTCCCACGGGCGGCGGCTCGCCCCTGGGCGAAGCCCCCGCCGACGCAGTGGCCGCAAGGGGCTCGGCGGGTCGTGAGCCCGCGGGCGCGAACGCGGCCTCCGGCGACCCCCGCTTCAGGACGGCCTCGGTGTCGATCACGGTCCAGGGGCCTTCGCGGCCTTCGGACATGAAGCGCTCCACGTTGCGTGGACGCCGCCGCTGTCTGCGGGCCAGCCGCACGAGAAGGTCCATCACCGCCGGCTCGG
This sequence comes from Actinomycetota bacterium, assembly GCA_035536535.1. Classification (NCBI taxonomy): domain Bacteria; kingdom Bacillati; phylum Actinomycetota; species Actinomycetota bacterium. Next base: position 11,983 of record DATLNZ010000121.1, read on the forward strand.
TCTCCGCGGGCCGCACGTCGGCCCTGCCCGAACGCACCAGCTCGTCCCAGAACGCCTCCCCGCGCTCGGTCCGCACGACCACGATGCACCAGCCCTCCATGCCCAGGCCCCCGAGGGAGATGTCCGCGTGCTCGGCGGAGAAGTCCGGACAGAACGGGCACCCCCAGGTCCGGGCCATCGGACGGCACTCCGCCAGCGGGATCTCGATGTCCTCGCCGGTGTCCATCGTCACGACGATTCGTCCTTTGATGTTGATCTTGGCGACGCGGGTCATGTCGATGCCGTAGCGGCCCTGCAGCGTCGCCTCCAAAAACGGCTCCGGCAGAAAAGTCTCGGAGCACATGAGCCCGATCGTCAGGGCGATGCGGTTGGACCACTTGCGCACTCCGGACATGGCCAGCATCGGGGCGGCCGAGACCTCGCAGGACACCCCGACCATCGCCACCCTGCGCAGCCTGCGCTCAAAGGCGGCTTTCAGTGCCAGCGGCGTGGCGCAGTAGGTGTAGCGGGACCGTGAGGTGCCGAGCACCTCCTCGGGCGTCGTGACCAGCGCGGGCTGCGTCATCTGGCTGGCCCCGTCGAAAGCAGACACGACGGCACCGTCCAGCGTGCCCGTCTCGAGCCCGTGCAGGAGCAGCGCGGACCCGATCCCGCCGTCCTGGGACTTCGCGACGACCTCGGGGTCCGATGACCGGGCGATCACCACCTGCCGGTGCACGCCGAACAGGTCGTCCGGACCGCGGATGCGTCCGAACAGGTGCTGCTCCAGCTCCGGCCAGTTCCACCGCCAGATGCCGGCGTCGTGGTCCAGGCGCGGGCAGGCTCTCGCGCAGATGTCGCAGCCGGTCTGTCCGTGGCTGCAGTCGTCCGGGCGCTCGACGTCTGTCTGAAACGGCTTTTCCATGGCGTAGTCGTAGCCCAGGACGTGGTGCGGGCACACGAGCACACACGCGGCGCAGCCGCAGCAGACGTCGGTGGCAACGATCTCCCGGAAAAGCTCGCGCCACTGGCTCACACTCTCGCCTCCCGGCCCTGCCAATACGGCTCGCGGAGCTCCCGCTTGCGGATCTTGCCCGCCAGGTCGCGGGGCAGCTGCCTGAACTCCACCGACCTGGGGCGCTTGTAGTCGGCCAGCCGCTCCCCCACCCACCTCTGGATCTGCTCGGAGGTGAGGTCCGCTCCGGGGGCCGGCTGGACTATCGCGTGCACGGATTCCCCCCATTGGTCGTCCGGGACTCCGATCACCGCCACGTCGCTGACGCCGGGATGGGAGTGGATGGCCGACTCGACCTCCGCCGAGTAGATGTTCACCCCGCCGGAGATGATCATGTCGCGCTTTCGGTCCACGATGTACAGGTAGCCGTCGTCGTCGAGGTATCCGACGTCTCCGACCGTGAAAAACTCCCCGCGCCGCGACGCCTCCGTCTCCTGCGGCCTGCGGTAGTACTCGGTGATCAGCGCAGGCGACTTGATCCAGATCTCCCCCGGCACCCCCCGCGGGCACTGCTGCGCCTGCTCGTCGAGGATCTCGATCTCCACGCCTTCGGTGACCCGGCCGCACGACCCGGGCTTGGCGAGCTGCTCGTGCGGCCGGATCAGCGTGTTCATGCCGGACTCGCTGGAGCCGTAGAACTCGTAGAGCGTCTGACCGAACAACTGCATCACCCGGCGCTTGAGCTCATACGGGCAGGGGGCGGCGGCCATGATCAGGCACCGCATGCTCGAAACGTCGTAGCGGCCCAGCACCTCGGCCGGCAGGTCCACGATCCTTTGCAGCAGAGTCGGCGCCATAAAGGCCGACGTGCAGCCGTGTCCGGCGATCAGCTCGAGCGCCCGCTCGGGATCGAACCTCGGCATCACGACGTTCGTCCCCCCGAGCACCAGCGTTATGGCGGCGAAGATCGCGGGGGCCGAGTGGTAAAGCGGCCCGGCAATCAGATGGACGTCGTCGGCCCGCAAGCCGAACTCGGCGATGTAGGAAAGCACCACCGACGGGTCCGAGCCCGATGCGCGGTAGGCCCCCTTCGGGTTGCCGGTCGTCCCGGCGGTGTAGGTCATGGAGGGCCCCAAGAGGCCGCCCTCTGCCAGCGGCGGAGGTTCGGGGGCCCCGGTGGCAATGACCTCCTCCAGAAGCCTCCAGCCGTGCGGCGGGCTCGACTGCCCCCACGAGACGCAGAGCCTGAGCAGTGGACACTCGGCCCGCACCGAGTCCACCGCTTCGACCAGCTCCGGACCGCAGAACACCGCAACCGACTCGCTGTCCCGCAGCTGGTACCGAATCTCGGCCGGCTTGAGGCGGTAGTTCATCGGCACCCCAACCGCGCGCATCTTGCGCGTGGCGGCCGAGACCACGAACTGGTCCAGCGAGTTGTGGCCGGCGGACGAGCACTTGTCGCCGGATGCGACGCCTTGCGCAAGCAGGGCGTTGGCCAGGCGGTTGGACCGCTCCTCCAGCTGCGCGTACGTGAGAACGGCACCGTCGGCGACGGCCGCCGCCTTGCCCGGCTGGGAAGCGGCGTGAGCGGTCAGGAGGTCCAGGCTGACCCCTCCCCGGACGCCGCCGGCTGGGCCTGGGCCGTCCCGAGGCGGCGGCGGGCATCTGCGACCGTGGTCTGCGGACCGTGGCCCGGCAGAATCCTCACCGAGCCGTCCAGCGACGGCAGCAGCGACTCAACGACCGACCTCCGCAGGACCGCGCCGTCGCCGCCCGGATAGCCGGTGTGCCCGAGACCCCCGGCGAACAGGCTGTCGCCGGTAAAGCAGACCTCGCCGGCGTCATAGCAGACTCCCCCGGGCGTGTGCCCCGGGGTGTGGATCACCCTGACCCGGCACCCCGCGACCTCGATGTCACCGGGTTCGACCGCCTCAAGCCTCGCCGGCCTCAGGCGCCGGAGCCTGGACACGAGCCGGCCCCCGTGGGTCACCCCCCGCAGCAGGCCCCCGGATGCGCAGTCGTCCAGCCACACCGCGTCCAGGGCGTGCAGAAGGACGGGGGCCGAGCACCGGTCCGACAGGTCCCTTGCGCTCCAGACGTGGTCGGGGTGGCCGTGGGTCAGCAGCACCGCCTCGACCACCAGGCCCAGGTCCTGCGCAGCGGACCAGATCTTCGGGCTGGCGCCGGAGCCGGGGTCCACGACATAGCAGCCGCTCGCGCCGTCGCCGGCCATCAGGTAGGCGTTTGTGCGCGTGCGTCCGCAGACGAACCGCTCGAGGATCAAACTGCGCTTACTCGAGGACGAACGTGATGAGCAGGTTGACCTGGTACTTGGAGATGCGGCCGTCGGCAACGTCCACGCGCTGCTCCTTGACCCACGCGGACCTGACGTTGCGCAGCGTCGCCGCGGCCCGCTCCACCCCGACGCGGATGGCGTCCTCGAAGCTCTTGTCGGACACGGCGCTGATCTCCGTGACCCTTGCGACCGACTCGGACATATCGCTCCCTTCACTGGGCAGGGGGGAAACCTACCGCACGCAAAAGGACACCCGCACAAGGCGGGTGCCCTTTGGCCGTTCTGAGCCTAGACGGTGGGCGATCCGCCGCTTTGGCCGGCCGATGCGCCGGTCTTGTCGCCCTGCTCGATGGTTCCGCGCCAGGCGCCGGACTCAGTGCCTCGGTTCTCGATGAACTGCTTGAACCGCTCCAGGTCGCCCGTCACGCGCCGCGTCACGAAGCCGAGCTTGTCGCCGATCTGCTCGACCGCACCCTCGGGCTCGTAGTCCAGCTGCAGCATGACCTTGGTCGTGGCGTCGTCCAGCTTGTGGAAGGTGACCACGCCGGCGTTCTGGGCGCCGCCTTCGGCGGTCCATGCGATCCGCTCGTCGGGCAGCTGCTCTGTGATCCTGGCGTCCCACTCGCGGCGTACTCCCGCAACCTCCGCAACCCAGTGGAGCCGCGCGTCATCGAGCTGCTTGACCTGCTCGACGCCCTCCATGAACTGCGGAAACTCCTCAAACTGCGTCCACTGGTTGTAGGCCGTACGCACCGGGACGCTGACCTCGATCGACTTCTCTACTGATGCCATGGAACCCTCCTGTGGCCGATTTGCCTTGAACGACTAACATCCCCCCCCTGCAGGACGGCAAACATCGGCGGTTGTTTAACCTCAGCCCCCACGGGTACGTCCTGCGGTCGGAGAGAGGAGATGTCTCGTGCCACACGAAAGCGACAAACACGGCGCCCGGGCAGACGACACCCTGGCCGAGGAGTACGAACGGGGCCAGCGCGAAGCACTCGCCAACACGGTCAGGGGACACGACGAGGCTCCGGAGCCGTCGTCGCTCAGCCCCGACGAGATCCAGGCCCGGCGGGAGCTCGCACGGCACCTGCAGCCTTCGGCCTTTCCGGCGGACAGGGAGGCCCTGCTCAAGAGCGCTGGCGAGATGCAGGCCCCGCCCGAGGTGATGTCACAGCTCCGGGAGTTGCCCGACGGCGAGTTCGAGAACGCCCAGGCGATCTGGGACGCCCTCGGCGGCACCCACGAGACCCACGAGTCACACCCCAAGCCGGCCGACTAACGCGATCAGCTGGGCCGGGAGCCGCCGAACAGACCCTTCGCCGCCCAGGGTGCGCATGAAGCGCCTCGACATCCACAGGGTCTATGCGCCGGTGCTCAGGCACTTCCGGACAAAGCGAATGCTCCTGTTCAGGCGGACTTTCGGCCCCCTCGAGCGTCTCCGGGTGCTGGACGTCGGGGGCGGGATGTTCAACTGGGAACTGATCGACGAGCGGCCCAGGCTGATCCTGTCCAACCTGCAGATCGATCCGGCAGCGCAACGCGCCGCCCGCGTGGGCGCGGTGGTCGCGGACGGAAGGCATCTTCCATTTCTGGACGGCTCATTCGACGTTGTGTACAGCAACTCGGTCGTAGAGCACGTCGGAACACGCCGGGACCAGGAACTGTTCGCGGCTGAGGCCGAACGAGTCGGGAAGGGCTACTTCGTGCAGACGCCGGACCGGCGCTTCCCGATCGAGCCACACCTGCTGGCTCCGTTCATCCACTGGCTCCCGCCCACATGGAGAAAGCGGCTGGTGAGGAACTTCACCGGCTGGGGCCTCATCACCCGGCCGTCCGCGACTGAGGTGGACGCCATCCTCGACGAGATCCGGCTCCTGGACGCAAAGGACATGGCGCAACTGTTCCCTGAGGCTCAGATCGTGAGCGAACGGTTCTGCTGGTTACCCAAATCGGTTCTGGCGATCAAGAGACCTTGAAGCCCGCGCTTCATCCCGTCGTTGCCCGGGCTTCGGTGAAGTAGTCCTCAGGCGCGGGCGGCGAGGTCCTGGGCCAGTCGGACGAAGGTCCGGACGCCGGCCCCCGTGGCGCCTTTTGCCCGCCAAGGCTTGGCGTCACCCCACGCCACGCCAGCGATGTCCATGTGGGCCCAGGGAAGCTCGTCGGGGACGAACTCCCTCAGAAACCATCCGGCCGTGATGGCGCCACCCGGACGTCCGCCGATGTTCTTGACGTCGGCAACCTCGGACTTGATCTGCTCGCGGTACTCGTCGTAAAGCGGGAGCGGCCAGGCGCGCTCGCCGGAGCGGCGCGCGGAAGCCACCACGCGGTCAACCCAGGCGTCCGCGTTGCCCATGACGCCGAAGGCGACGTTACCCAGGGCGATCTCCATGGCGCCGGTCAGCGTCGCCGCGTCGACCATGTGCGTCACGCCCCGCTCGGCCAGCCAGGCCAGCGCGTCGGCCAGGATCAGCCTGCCCTCGGCGTCGGTGTTGAGGACCTCGGCGGTCTTGCCGCTGTACATCCGCAGCACGTCGCCCACCCGCGTGGCGGTGCCCGAAGGCATGTTCTCGGTCGCCGGGCAGGCGGCCAGGACCCTGACCGGCACCTTGAGCTCGGCTATGGCCCTCATGGCCGAGATGACCGCGGCGGCGCCCGCCATGTCGCCTTTCATCCAGTCCATGCTCTGGGCCGGTTTGAGCGACAGGCCCCCTGAGTCGAAAGTCACGCCCTTGCCGACCAGGCCGAGCACCGGCGCGCGCTTTGCGCGCGCCGGCTCCCACGCCATCGTGATGAACTGCGGCGCCTCACTGGACCCCTGAGCCACGCCCAGAAGGCCCCCCATGCGCTGAATGGCCTTGCCCCGAAGGACCTCGACCTTCACGCCCACCTCGGTGAGCTCCGCGGTCGCTCGATCCGCCAGCGCCCTCGGAGTCAGCTCGTTGGGGGGCATGGTCACCAGCGTCCGGCACAGGTTCACCGCGCCCCCGAGCACCCGGCCCTCCTCGGTCTGGCGTCGCATGTCCCCGGCTCCCACGACGGTCACGGTCTGGACCTTGCTGGTCTTGCGTTCGGTGCGGTACAGGTCCGGCTCGAAGTCGCCCTCTGAGAATCCGTCCACCGCCGACTCCGCGTGCGCGTCCGAGCGCAGCAGCAGGGCCACCGACGAGAACTTGTCCCGGACGGCCCGGGCCGCCGCTCCGTAGACCCTCCGCATGACGGCAGCGTCCGCCTTGGCTTTCGGACCCGCGCCCACAAGCAGGACACGGCCGGCCCCGTTGCCGGGCCAAAGCGAAGTCTCGAAAACCTTGGCTTTGAACTCCCCGGATGAGATGGCGGCGGCGATGTGGCCACCGGCGGTCCTGTCCACGTCCTTCAACGGACGGCGTGTGGCCTGCTCGCCTTCGTAGACCGGCACGACGACGACCTCGGCCTGGACGTCGCCGATCGCTCCCCGGACGGTTTGTACGTTCATGTCTCCCCCTGTCATGCGGTGTGTGGGCGCCGAAGCATCCTAGTATCGACGCCACATGGCGGACATTCCCCCCGCATCCGTGGTGCTGATGCTCGTGCTCAGCTGCTGGGCGGTCGGCACTGCGCTGTTCGCGCTGCTTGCGCGCGTGCGCACACCCGTGCAACCGGGACACTTCAAAGTCACGTGGCTGGTCGCCGCCGGACTGGCTGCTGCTGCCGCTGGGGCGGCCGCGGCGGGCAGCGGCTTTGAGCGACGCGGCATGCTGGTGCTCGCCGCGTATTCGGCCGCCTGCCTTGTGACCTTCGCAAGCGTGTACAGGGGGGCCGACATCTGGGTCGGCGCTGTCACGGCGGCCGCTGGGATCCCGCTGTTGGCTTGGACGACCGACACGGCCCAGTTCGCATCCGCGGCGGCGACCGCCGAGATCGTGGTGGAGAACGGCAGCGCTTATGTCGAAATGGCTGGACGTTGGGCCGTCGCAGCCGTCGTGTCCACGGCCGCGCTCCTGCTGGGATCGGTCACGAACTCGATGCTGCTCGGGCACTGGCACTTAAACCAGCCGGGCCTCAGGACGGGCCCGCTGCGCAGGCTGGTGTGGGCCGTGTGGGGGTCCATCGCCCTTTTCCTCATGGCTGCGGGGCTTCTGGTGGTGAATCCACGTCGAGGAGACGTGGCCACACTGGGCGCAGTGACGGCGATCGCTTTCGTGGGCTTCACCGCTGTTCTCGCGGCGATGGTCCACCACCTGGTGCGAACACGTTCGATCATGTCGGCCACCGGGATCCTGTACCTGCAGGTGCTGCTGTGCTTTGTCGCCAGCTTCACCGCCCTGCTGGGCGTTCTTGATGTCCAGGTCCCGTTGTAATGCTGGCGGCTACGCCGCTCCCGCGGAGGCCGGCTCTTCGTCCTGGAGCAGCTCGATCATGGCCTGTGCGTAAGCCATCGCTTCGGCGGACTGCCGGAAGAACGCGTACACGTCGCGCCCGGAGCGCAGGCACCGCCGCAGCATCTTTCCCCAGGACACGAGGTCGGCCGCGCGGTAGGAGTCCCGGCGGAACCTGACGTACGCGAACGGGGGGGCCGGGGTGTCCTCTCCCAGACAGACCGAGCCGCTGAGCCCGTCCTCGGTCTCCACCCCCGCAACGGCCGCGCCGTAGGCGCCCATCACCTCCACCACCTCGGGCTCGGACCATGAGGGGTGGCGGCACTCCCAGGCGGACAGCACCCCCTCCGGCAGCGCCCCCAGGACCGCCCGGAGCCGCCGCATGTCGCACTCCATGGAGGGCGCGACCGTGAAAAGCAGGGCCCGCAGCCGGCCGTCCAGAGGCTCTAGCGTGTCCAGGTAGCGCTGGACGCCCGAGGCGTCCTTCAGCCGGTCCACGTGCGTCACGTCGCGCGGCACACGAACCGAGAGGCGGAAGTCGGCAGGAGTGGCGTCCGCCCACGACCGCACGGTGTCGCGGTTCGGAGGTCGGTAAAAGCACGAGTCCATCTCGAGGACCTCAAAGCGCTGCGAGTACCCGCGCAGCAGATCTTCGGAAGCCCCCGTGGCGGCTCGCAGGTCGCTTCTGCACGAAGGGGACGCGAACCCGGAGGTGCCGACAAAGGCCGATGGCATCTGCTGAGGGTGGACGACTCCCACCCGCGCGTCAAAGCGACCGCCCGTCACCTGCAAAGTGCTTACGTGAACGCAGAGGCACGCAACGCGCGGCCCCCCCGACGGCTGGACACGCGAGAGTCGTTATGGCCAGTGAAGTCGTCGTCTCGGAATGCCTCGCAGCAATCTTCGAAGCTACCCCCCTCCGAAGGCGGCGGCTTCACCAATTCCGGGAAAAGCTAGGCGCCCCCATCTGGGCGCGAAGCTGTCTTCACGGCGATCCCCGCGATCGCGTCCTTGTCGGCTTCCTTCACCGCGAGCCACCCTGCGACTTCGGGGGCCGACGAAAAGAAGCGGCCGAAGGCGTCGTTGTCGTCGATGTCGTCAGCGATGAGCACCCCGCCGCGAACGAGCGGCGGCCACGCGCACTCGAACTCGAACCGCATGTTGGGAGCGGTGTGGAGGCTGTCGTGGACGAAGACCCCCACGGGACCGGCCTCCCGTAGCACCTGCTTCAGCCGCGAGCGACTCGGCCCCCGGACGTACGTCCACCTTTCACGACCCGTGTCGGACACCGCCGATCCCGTCTCCGTCCGCCATCGCGCAGCGATCGGAGGAAGGTCGATGCTCCACAACCTGCCGGTCCCGTTTGCCTCCAAAGCGGCGAGGATGCAGGCCGTGGTCAGGCCCCTGGCCACACCGGTCTCGACTACGGCTTGGGGCCGGACGTGTCGGGTTGCAGTCCACACCAGCAAGGCCAGGAGCCGGTCGGCGTCATGCGGTTCCACGCCGGCCGCCCGTCCGGTCACCCTCGCCCGGACCGCGGCCCACACCTGCTCAAACCCGTCGCACCCCTGGCACGGGTACGGCGCGCCGAGCAGCTCGTGCAGACGCACCAGCGCCACGCCGCCTCCTACGGCCTCGTAGCGGCCCCCGGGTCCACCGGATCCGCCCGACTCGATACGCGCCCTGATCCTCGCCGGCACCTCCGAGGGCCGGGAGAGCCCGGCCCGCGTGAAGGCAAGCGCCTTCGTCACCACGTCGGGCAGCGGCTTCACGCGGCTTAGTCCAGCAGCCCTGCCGTCGTGTCGCGCAGCCAGCTCGCGGGCTCCAGGATCAGCCTGTCCACGAGCCAGGCACGCCGGGTCTGGACCATGCGCACGTCCATCACGAGGTCGGACTCAAGCGGACCGTCAAACGACGACTCCCCGGTCACCCGCCAACCCCTCGGCCCCCGAACACGCACGTGGTAGGTGTCGGGATGGGCGACCGGCTGCCGCAGCACGTGAAGCCGGTACACGCGGTGACGCCCCGACCCCCGGACGGCGCGTGGGACCTCAGACGTCGCCAGCAGACGCACCCGGCCCTTGGGCGCGATGTCCAGCCGGCGGACGTGGAAGTTGCGCAGGCGGGCCTCCCGGCCGGCCCTGGGGATGTACCGCCGGCCCGCGAGTCGTATCCGCGGGGGAGCCGCCTGCTCCGACCGCAGGAGCACGAGGATCTGGCGGCTGACTCCTTTGGCGATCTCCGGCAAGGGCGATCCGATGACGTAGTCGGGAAGACCCGACGAGGGCGCTTCATTCGTCAGGGTCGCATCGAGCCGGGTCTTCGCTGTGCCGCTTTGCGGGTCCAGCGTCGCCTCGTACCGGACGTCGCGCCGCAAAAACCAGTCGATCTTGTTTCCGACGGCATTGTCCGACACCAGCCCCAGAACGTCGGTCGCCCCGGACGCCCGGGCCACGCCTCCCGCAAGCCCCAGCCGCTCGAGCTGACGCTGCTCCTGCGGACGCTGAGCGTGCATCTGTATGTGTCCTCCGGACACGGCCCTTGAAAATCCCTCTATGACGCCGGCGTTGATCTCGCCCGTACCGCTTCGCAAAGCCCTGCCGAACACGTTCTCCACCAGGCTGCCCAAAAACGCGATGCGCTGGTCGTTGTCGCTTTCGAAACGGACGTATGCCTCGTGGTGGGCGATATTGGACACGGTGTCGGCCGAGATCGGCACAGGCCACGGCGGCACGGTGAGGGGGCCGGCCAGCCGAAGCAGCGGCTGCAGGCCAACAGGGTCGATCTGGATAATTCCGTCCACCTGACCGAACGGCCCCTGGACCCCTTGCGACACGATCCGGGCCACGGTCGGGAAGTCGGAGGTCAGGTTCACGTTCTGCCATATGGCCGTCGCGGCGTACGGCTCGTATGAGTCGCGGTACCAGTCCGGGACCCGGACCCCGGCCGCCCTGGGCGTGGGGAGCTCACGGTCGGGGCGCCCGGACCCCGCGAGCAGGCCCAGCTTGCCGCCGCTTGTCTCCAGGACCGCGAAGTACCCGAGCAGCCCCCCGGTCCCTCTGAGCTCAGCGAGGTTGGAGAACGCGACCACGTACCTGCGCCGGCCGTCGCGTCCGAGCAGCGTGCCCAGCAGGTCCAGTCCGGCCGAGCCCCGCTCAGCCTGTACCCGCGACGAGCGGACCCTTCGCAGGGCGTCGGCCCGCGCCTCCGCAAGCGGGGGCGCGAGCCAGGTGGACGGGGTCCGGCGCAACGCCACCTCCGCACGCCTGGCCGGGGCGACCGCCTGCTTGAGCGCCTGGGCCGCGCGGCCGGTGGCTCCCAGGTCGATGCCTCCCCCGCTCACCCGCCACCCGCCGGCGGGCCTCGCTTCCACGGCGACGGCAGCGGCTTCGGCTGCCTGAACGCTCAGCCGCCCCGCGAGAGTCAGCCCGTCAAGGGCCTTCAGCTGCCGGGAAACGACAGGGACGACCCGGGCCGGAAGAAGGATGGGCGACCGCAGCAGCCGCCGGGACGCCCGCAGCTGCGCGTCGGCTGCGTCAAGGTCGGCCCTGGCCCCCGCCGGGTCCTGCCTGCGCAGGGCCCCCGCGGCGGCCTCCAGGCTCGCCCGGGCCTGCTTTGAGCGGCTCCTGACGGACAGCACGGGCGGCGTGGTGATCACCGCGCCCACGACCAGCAGGCCGAGCGCGACTATGAGCGCGAACTGGAGCCGCGGATGGAGCCTGCGCCGCCAGGTTCGGCGGCGGCCGCTTCGGGTCGGACCCGCTACTGCGGGTTCGACCAGGCGTTGATCTCCTGCTCGAGGCGTGAAAGGACGTCCTCAGAGCTCGGGACCCCTGCCTTGGCCTTGACCAGCCGGGCCTTTGGCGTGCGGACCCTCTCGACGCCCTCCTGGGCCTCCACGGCCTCGGGAGCCGTCACGCTGACCGCTTCGTCCTCGGACAGGGCGCGAGCAGCCCACTCCTCGGCCTCGGGGTCCGCGAACGCAGTGGCGTCCAGAACGGGGTCCAGCAGTTGCGTGGGCTGCTCCGCGGAAGCCACCTCCAGGCGGGGAATGTTGCCCGTGTCGTGCAGGTCCTCCGGGTCATGCACACGCGTCGGGCGCACCGCGCCGAACAGCTCCGTTTCTGTGGCCTTCAGCGCCGGGGGGCCCATGAGCGTGGGGGCGTAGGACGACTCGACCTTCGCCACCTGCCACCGCTTCCAGGTGGCCACGATCAGCGAGCCGCCGAAAAGCACCAGCATCAGCGCGAACAGCGCGAGCTTGGCTATGTCTCCACCGGAGGTGGGGAGCCTGCGGCCACTGCCGTCGCCCGTTGCCGGGAGCCGGCTCGTGCCGCCGGCCGAAGCCGCCGTGACCGTGATCGCCTTAGAGCCGATCTCACGGCCGCCGGCGATGACCCGGATCGTGTGGCTGCCGGTGGGAGTGTTCGAGGGGAGGCTTGGGCTCGCCTCGTAGCTGCCATCCGCGGCAGCCTTCACAAGGAACAACTGGATGGGGCCGTGGCTGTGAAGGTTGCCCCTCACATCGCCGCCACCGGGGGCACAGCCCGTGTCGCCGGCGACCACGACCTCCTCGCCCTGCCTGAATGTCGCCGTCTCGTCGCCCTCTTCATCACTGACGATCACGCAGTCTGCTCCTGCGGGGGGGTACTGGGCTGCTGCCGGCGCGGCCATGGCCACAACTGCCACGAGTGCGAGGGCAAACAGACGCAGATATCTCATGAGGGATCCCCTGTTCGTTTGAGTCGACGTAGTCGTCTGCAAGTCAGCACAGTCTTGCCGATTCCGACAGCCGCTGCAAGCAACGATCCACCTGCGTCAACACCCTATCAGCAGGGGCCGTCAGGCCCGTTTCGAGGCCCGTCCGCGCTCGGACACGGCTCCATTCGGGGGTCGATCGGCTTTCTGGGCCACCGCTCGTCCGGTGCCCGCCGGCGACTCAAAGGCCTGCTTGGACGACCTGTAACCGTAGTACTGGTAACCCTCGGGTGAGTCCTCCACCCGCTGGAAGTTGACGATCACGCCCAACAGCCGCCCGCCCACGGTCTGGAGCAACTCGGCCGACTCGCGCAGCCGCTCGCGGTTGGTCTGGCCGGCGCGGGCAACAAGCAGCACGCCGTCCACCCGATGCGCCAGGGCGGGCGTGTCGGCCACCGGAAGCAGGGGCGGAGCGTCCACCACCACCATGTCGAACTCCGCCTGCAGCGCCGACAGGACCTTTCCCATGTGCTGCGACGACAGAAGCTCCGCGGGGTTGGGAGGGATCGCTCCGGCGGGGATGTGCGACAGGTTTCGGACCGGCGTCGGCAGCACCGCCTGCTGGAGCGAGATCCGGCCGACCAGGCAGGTCGTCAATCCCTTTTCCTGCTCGGAGGCGAAGACCCTGTGAAGCGTCGGGCGGCGCAGGTCCGCCTCCAGCAGGACGGTCTTCATCCCCGCCTGAGCGAAGGAGGCCGCCAGGTTCAGCGCGGTGGTCGTCTTGCCTTCCCTTGGGAACGGCGAGGTGATCAGCAGGACCTTGATCGGGCGGTCAACACCGAGAAACTGGATCGCGGTCCGGACCTTCCGGAAGGCCTCGGCCCCCATGGATTGGGGGTCGCGCTCGAGGTAGACCTCGGCCCCCCCGGTCTGGATCCGCGGGACCGTTGCCAGAACGGGGGCCCCCACCAGCCGCTCGACGTCGTGGCGGTCCTTCACGGTTGTGTCCAGCGATTCCGCAAGGAACACGGCCCCAACGCCCAGAAGGAGGCCTAGAACGAGCGCAAGAGCGAGGTTCCTGACCGCGCTGGGTGAGACGGGCTCTTCGGGCCGCAGGGCGGGCTCGACCACCCGCACCTGGATCGCCGGCTCGCCCTGAGTCGGCTTCTGCAGCCGCTGGATTTCCTCCGTGAAC
>DATLNZ010000122.1 GCA_035536535.1 Actinomycetota bacterium
CGGCACCTCCACTGCGGACGCGCAGTGGAGCCGGTCCCATTCCTGCGGGGCCGTGTCGTCGTCCGGCGCGTATCGCTTCAGTACCGTCCGAAACACCGAGCCGTTGCGCGTCCGCAGGTCGACGGCGTGGGTCGCCGTGGCCAGTCCGCCGCCGAGCCTGCGCACCCGCACGGGCCGGGAGCCGGGGGCGACCGCCCTCGCCATCGCCGCGAGTCCACCCCGCGAGGGGACGCTCAACAGATGCGCCCTGTGGGCCTCCCAGTCCATCCGGACATCTTGGTCGTAGGGAGCCGGGTCCGGCGACCGGGCCTGGGTTGGTCAGGGCGCCCAGAAGGGGCGGCCCACCGGGCTCTCGACGATTCGCTGGGACCAGCCCCCGTCGGTTCCCACGAGGTACACCCCGTCCTGCCCCTGGGCGAAGCGCGCGAAGGCGATCGACCCGCCGTCCGGGGACCAGGCGGATCCGTAGTCGTAGCCGGACGTGAGTTGGCGGCGGGACGACCCGTCGGCAGCCACGACGTGGACGCCTGAGTTGAGGACGTTGAGACCAGCGGCGGCGTAAGTAAGCCACCTGCCGTCCGGGGACCACGACGGCTTGGTATCCGCGCAGACCGGCATGTGGGCCAGCTGCCGGGTTTCCGAACCGTCCGCGTTCATCACGTACAGGTAACAGTCGTACGGCACAGCTTCCTCGGCCGAGGTGCCGAGGAAGGCGATGCGGTCTCCTCCCGGCGACCAAACCGGGGCGCCCGCCACGATCCCGAGCGGGCTGACGACTTCGGGGAGCGTTGAGCTGCCTGGAGTCGCCACCATCACGGTGAAGGCGCCGTCCACAAAGGAGTTGAAAGCGATGCGCCCGCCATCCGGGGACCATGCGGGGTCCATCTCTCCGGAGTGCGTGGCCGTCAGGGGGGTCAATCCGGAGCCATCGCTGGAGATGATGAAGATCTTCGTCCGCAGGACCGCTCCGCCAAGCCCCCAACCGACCATGGCCAGAGGGCCGGCGCCGGCGACGAATGCAATCCGCTCGTCCGTCGGCGACCACGCGGGATGGGCGACGTTCGTCGTCACGCCGGCGCACGCGATGACCTGGCAGCCCGCCGGTCCGGTTGGCAGGCGCCACACTTCGTAGTCCTGCCCCGAGGCGGGGTTGACAACGCGCAGTTCGGACAGGCGCGCGTAGGCCAGCCGGTCTCCGCGGGGGGACCACGAGGCTCTGCTCACGTTGCGTGCCAGCCATCTGACGCCCGAGCCGTCGCGGTTGGCGACGACCAGGCGGTCGTCCCCGGTCACGAACGCAAGCCGATCTCCCGGCGCCGCGCCCGCACTCGGAGCGGTCTGAGAAAGACCTGCCAGCAGAGTCAACACCAGTGCTACCCGGCCGATTTTCACCTCTACCTCCTCCTCTGTTCCCAAGTGTCGGCTGGGGGCGCCTCAGCTACATCGGACGAAGGTCTGAGATCCCCGAAAGGATGGAGGACCCTCAGGTCCAGAAGGGGGTTCCGACGTGGTTCTCGGCGATCGCCCGCAATGATCCGCCGTCGGGGCTGATGGCGTACACGCCGTCGTGGGCAACTCCGGTTCTGACGAAGGCGATCGAGCTTCCGTCCGGCGACCATGACGGTGCGGAATCGTCCTCCGACGTCAGCTGCCGGTGCGACGAGCCGTCCGCGGCGGCCACGTAGATGCCGGCGCCGCCGCCGCGGGCCCCGGAGGAGGCGAGAGCGAGCAGAGATCCGTCCGGGGACCACGACACCCCGCCGCGGACGCACATCGACTCATTCGAGACCTGGCGGGATTCCGAACCGTCGGCGTTGACCACATACAGATTGCAGCCATTGCCGAGGAAGGCGACGTGGCCCCCGGTGGGTGACCAGACCGGGGCGGATGCCATGATCCCGGCCGGGCTGACCCTGCCCGGCGGGGTGGCACTTCCGGGAGTGGCCACGAGGATCGAAAATTCCCCATCGGAGAAAGAAGTGAAGGCGATGCTGCTGCCGTCGGGCGACCACGCGGGCTCGGCCTCCCCTGAGGGGGCGGCGGTCAGGGGCGTCAGCCCGGTTCCGCCGCTTGAGATCGTGAAGATCTTTGTCCGCCAGCTGGCTCCGCCGTCCCCCCGGCCGGCCGGGTCGCCCGTGCCGGCGCCCGCAGCGAAGGCGATCCGGTCATCGGTGGGGGACCAAGCCGGATCGTACGCGGCTGTCACGGCCTCGGGGCACGCGATGGTTCGGCAGGTGGCTGAAGCGGTTTGGAACGTCCACAGTTCGTGGCCTCGTCCGGTGTCGGCGTAAGCCAGCCGAAGGCCGCCGCGGGACGCGATGACGATCCTGTCCCCGCGGGGCGACGAATCGGCCGCCGTCACCCCGGACGCCAGCCGCCGCGGGTCGGAGCCGTCGCGGCCGGCGATGAACAGCTCCCCGTTCCCGGTGAGTAACCCCAAGCCGTTGCGTGGTCCGGCGGCGGTGCTGACGGAGACATGAGCCAGACCGGTCAGCATCGAAAGAGCCAGCGCAGCCCGCCTGACCTTCCTGAGCACCTCGAATGACATGTGCAAGCGGCCTCCTTTGTCCGCCGCATCCTGCGGGCGGGCAGGCGCCGCTACATCGGACGGAGGTCTGAATCGGCTGAGCTGGGGGGAGGAGGCCGGGGGGCTCGCCCCTAGCGCTGGTTCTCGGTGAACGCTTTCGCGAGCTGGACGCGGGAGGTGGCGCCGGTCTTGGCGTAGATGTGGGTGAGGTGGGTCTTCACCGTGGCCGGCGTGACGAACAGGCGGGCTGCGATGCCGGCGTTGGACAGGCCCTCCGCGACCAGCTCCGCGACGCTCAGCTCGGTGGGGGTCAGGCTCTCCCAGCCGAAGGCCGGACGCTTGCGCTCGCCGCGTCCGCGCCTGGCGTAGGCCACGGCCTCCGAAAGGGACATCGACGCGCCCTCCGCAAGCGCATCCTTGCCCGACTGCGCCCCGGCCTCAGCCACCCTCTGGGCCCACTGCGGGCTGGGGGCCCAGCGTCTGTCTCTCCTTATTGTTTCCACGGCCCTCAGGAGCGGACCCGCGGAGGCGTCCCCTCGACGCGCTCTGGCGCACGCCAGCACCTCCAGCGACTCCAGAGCGACGATGTCGTTGTCCGCGGCTTGCGAGTCGGCCAGCGCCGCGTGCGCCTTGTCCTCCGCGCGCTCGGGCTGGTCCTGCTCGAGCGCGACGACGGCCTCCGCCCAGGACACCCAGGGGAACCGGGCCCCGACTTCGGCCGCCCACGTCGCTGCTCCCTCCACGAGAAGGGCGGCTTCGACCAAGTCCCCGGCCAAGGCTGCCGCCTCAGCGGCGAGCGACGCGTTCCAGATCACCGCGATGTGGACATTGAAGGCGCGCGCGGTCTCGGCTAGCACCCGGAACTCCTCAAGCGAACCTGTCGCGTCGCCGCGGGCGCGAGCCAGCAGCGCAACCTGCTGTTGGCCGTGTCCCGCAGCCAGCGGGTGGCCCGACACTTCCGCGAGCGAGCCCGCCTCGTCCAGCAACGGCTGGACCCCATCGAGGTCTCCTCTACGGATCAGCAGTCCGGCGCGGAAGGCGCGGAAGATCGACTCGCCCGCCGGCAGCCGGGCCCGGCGGGAAATCTCCAGGCCCTCCCGGCAGGCCTGCTGGGCCAGGTCGTCGCGCCCGGCGAAGAAGTGGATGAGGAACAGATAGTTGGCCGCCTGGAACTCTGCGTACAGCTGTCCGTAGCGGCGCGCGAGGTCGGAGGCGCTTTCGAACAGCAGCCGCGCCTGCCGGTGATCGCCTGTTGCGAACGGGAACTGCCCCAGGCCGCTCAGAGCGGCGGCGAGCGCAGGCCCGCCCCCCGATCGCTCCGCGAGCTCCCGTGCTTCGGACAGAGACTCGGCTGCCTCCTGATGTCGTCCCGACCACAGCGCGGCCGTTCCGATAGCCAGCAGTGCCTCGCCGGCGGCGCGTTCGTCGTCCTGCGCCCGCGCGAGTTCGAGCGCGTGACGTCCCAGCCGCTCGGCGGACGGCAGGTCCCAGCGCGTGCCCGCCAGCCGGGCGGCGGCTATGAACGCCCGCACCCGGCGGTCGTCCGGACACGTACCGGATGCCAGCGCCGATTCCAGGACGCGCAACGGGTGGCCGGTATGCGAACTGAGCTCCCAGTACCTGCTGCAGGCGAGCATCACGGCTGCGTCCCAGTCGCCGTTGTCCACGGCCCGGTCCAGGGCCGCGGCCAGGTTGGGCTCGTCGGGCCGCAGGGCGTCCAGCCACTCCAGGACTTCGGGACTCTGCAGCCTGGGCTCGATTCTTTGCAACAGGGACCGAAAGTGTTCGAGGTGGCGGTCGTGCGCCTCGTCCTCCTTGCCTGGATCGGCCGACAGCCTCTGAGCGGCGTACGCGCGGATCGTCTCCAGCATCCGGTAGCGGGCTCCCGGACCCGATACGTCCGCCTCCACCAGGGACTGGTCCACGAGCTCAGCGATCACATCGGCCACCTCTTCTGCAGGTGTCCCGGTTCCCGATGCCACGGCCTCGGCGGCCTCGAGGCTGAAGGGGGCCGGGAAAACCGACAGGGCGCAGAACGCGCTGCGGGCGCGCTCGTCCAGCAGGTCGTAGCTCCATTCCACTGACGCCTCGAGCCGCCGCTGGCGCGGAACCACGTTGCGTGCCGAAACCGCGAGCAGCTTAAAGCGGTCCTCCAGCGCGTCGGCGATCTGCTCCACCCCCCGGATTCGCACTCGGGCGGCCGCCAGTTCGAGCGCAAGGGGCATGCCGTCCAGCCTCCTGCAGATGGCTGCCACGGACGTTGCGTTTTCCGGCGTGAGCTCGAAGTCGTTGCGTGCCCGGCGGGCTCGCTCGACGAACAGCCGGACGGCGTCCGACGAGGCAACCGCATCGAGGCTGGGGGGCGGCTCCTCCGCGGGAACGGGAAGGGAGGGGACGCGGAACAGGACCTCGCCCTCGACCGCGAGGGGGGAGCGCGACGTGGCCAGAACCGTCAGCCGAGGGCATCGCTGAAGGAGGTGGTCGACCGTGCCTGCGCAGGCTTCCGCTAGGTGCTCGCAGTTGTCGAGCAGGACGAGGCGGTGCTCGGACTTCAGCCGGGCTGCCGCGGAGGCCAGAGCTCCGCCTCCGGGCTGCTCGGTGACGCCGAGGGCATCGGCGATCGCGGACGGGACCGCCTCCGGCTTGGAGACGGATGACAGGTCCACCCACAGGGGGGCCTGGCTGTACTCCGGTCCAAGCTCGACCGCCAGGTGCTGGGCCAGCCGGGTCTTGCCGCACCCTCCGGATCCGGTCAGGGTGATCAGCCGGTGCTCCGACAGAAGTCTCCGCAGGTCCCTGCGCTCGACCTCGCGTCCCACAAAGGTGGTGAGCCGGGTGGGAATGTCACCCGAAGCCACGGTCTCTGATCGGCCCATCAGCACGTCCCCCTGCTGCCCGGACTCCATAATCGCGCCTTCGCCGACGGCGTACGTCGGCCGGAGGTCGGCGCTTTGTAACCCGCCTACGGCTCGGGATCTCAGACCTTCGGCCGATGTTTTCGGCCCCCCCGGCAAGCCACTGTCGACTCACAGACCTTTTCGGACAGGGAGAGCGACGGATGAGCGGCAACAACGGCCACGGTTCCAGCGTCCCGCAGAGCGTCCAGCTGTGGGGCGGGTCCATCGTCTTCCGGGAGGCGGGCGACGACGTGGATGTTGCCGAGCTGACAGCCGATCCGGGTTTCGCCCCCACACCCCACGTCCACCACCGCCATCACGAGCGCTTCTTCGTGCTCGAGGGATCCTTCGAGTTCCTGGTGGGCGACGAGGTCGTCCACGCCGGCCCGGGTGCGTTCATCGACGTGCCGCCGGGGGTGGTCCACGACTTTCACAACCCGGGTCCCGGACCTGCTCGGCTGCTTGGGCTGGTGTCGCCCGGAGGCCTCAACGGGTACTTTCTGGAGGTCGAGCGGCATATCCTCGAAGGGACGCTGAACGAGGCGACGCTGGCGGCGCTGCGGGTCAGGTTCCAGACCGACAACGTGCCCCTCGTGTGGCGTCCGGAGCCATCGCGGGCGGAGGGGTGATCTCGTGCGCTGGGCGACGCTGACGCAACGCTACTCCCCGCTGGGGGCCCTGGCGCTCGTGCAGGTGCTCGTCATCGTGCTCGCGCCCTCGGTACCGGTCGAGCGTGGCGCGGTTGGTGCGTTCGGCAGGCCTCTCGCCGACGGCGAGGAAGCACTTTCCGGTGAGGCCGCGGGCGCCGCCGGCGAAGCCCGTCTGACGGAAGGCCAGGCGGCAGGCGAGCGATCGGGGAGCGCCACGGCCGGTAGCCGCGCCGGGGCCAAGGCCGGACCCGGCGGCATCGCGGCCGCGCCGGGCGACCGCAGCCACTGCAAAGGCATGAGCCAGTTCGACGGGATCACTCTGCCCCCACCCTGCGTGCCGAAGTGGACGGGCGGCAACAACGGCGGAGCGACCTACATGGGAGTCACGCCGACATCCGTGAAGGTCGTGCGCTACGACCAGATGGACGATCCGTTCCTCCAGGGCCTCATGAAGGAGATCGACCTCGCCGCCACCGACGCGCAGGAAGAGGCCTTTATGCAGGCGGCCGAGAAGTTCATCAACCAGCGATTCGAGCTCTACGGACGCAAGATCGAGTTCAAGACGTTCAAGAGCAAGTGCAAGCCGCTGCCGCCCGAGCCGACGTGCGTGCGTCCGGAGATGGCGCAGCTGGTGGAGACGGAGAAGCCCTTTTTCGTCATCTGGAACTCGCCGATCGCCTCGGCCGGATACGACGAGCTCAGCGCGCGCCGGGTGCTCAACGCCGGCGGATGGCAGTTCTCCGACCGCTTCCACACCGACCGCCGTCCATACCACTGGGACGTGTTCATGTCGGGCACCCGCACCGTCCAGCACCTGGCCGAGTACTGGTGCAAGCGGCTGGCCGGACGCCCGCCCAGGTTCGCCGGTCCGGCGGCGGGCAAGTTCGACGCGTCAGCGGCCCGTGTTCTGGGGGTGGTGACCGCCGACGACCCGGCCAACCAGCAGGTGCTCAAGGACTTCGAGGATCTCGTCCGGGGGTGCGGCGGCGGCGTCCGGGAGACCTTCTCCTTTCAGCAGAACCCGGACACGGCGGCGGAACAGGTGAACACCGGGCTGGACACCATGATCGAGGCGAAGGTGAGCACCCTGGTGTGCCTGTGCGACGCCGCCACCCCGTACTTCATCTTCGGTGGCGCCGACGGCAAGAGCTACCACCCGGAGCACCTGCTGCCCGGCACCGGCCTCATGGATTTCGACCCCGCGGGACGGCTGTACGACGGGTGGACCCAGTGGAAGAAGAGCGCGGCTCGTCCGGCCGGCGGGTTCGGAATCGCCGCGTTGCCTGAGTTCGAGGCATACGCGTCCAACGACGCCACGCGGGTATGGCAGGGGGCCGGCAACGCCGGCAGCCCCCACAACCTCGCGATCCTCGACTGGTTCTACTACGACATGGTCGCCACGATGATCCAAATGGCCGGACCGGCCCTGACGCCGGCGACCGTGGAGCAGGGCGCTTTCGCCGCAGGACAGTACGGCGGCGGAAAGACGGTCTCCGGAGTCCCGATCTCCAAGGTCGGCTTCGCGCCAGGCGACTACACCTGGTTTTCGGACGTGCGTGAGGTCGCCTGGAGCTCGACCACGGTCTCCAGGCTTGATGGCAAGCGCGGCTCCTACGTCTCCCTGGGTGGCGGACGCCGCTACGAGCGGGGACAGTGGCCGGCCGGGGAGCCGGACCCGGCTTCGGCTCCGGGATGATCGAGCGGCTGCGGTCGCTGCGGGCCCTCGCGGGGCACCTGCGGACGTCCGCTGCCGAGCTTCGGAGCCAGCTTCGCGCGCGCAAGCGCCTGTCCGCAGTTGTTTGGGCGGTGGCCCTGCTGGCCACGGTGCAGGTTCTCTGGGGACCGCCGCCGCGGCTGATCCTGTACGGCGTCGCCGTCGGGTCGCTGCACGGCCTGCTGGCCATGGGCCTCGTGCTCGTCTACCGGTCGCATCGGATCATCAACTTCGCCGCCGGGAGCATGGGGGCCGTCCCGGCGGTCCTGATGCTGACCCTGATGACCACCCGCGGCCTCACCTGGTTTCTGGCCTTCCCGCTCGCGCTCGTCCTAGGCGGCCTGGTGGGAGGAGGGACACACGCCGTGGTGGTCCGCAGGTTCGCCGGCTCGCCGCGACTGCTTCTCACCGTCGTCACCATCGGGCTGTCGCAGCTGTTTGCGTACCTGGCTTTTCGGCTGCCGGGGTGGCTGGGAACCAGCGCGCTGCCGCCGAAGATCCGCACGCCCTTGAGCGGTCTTCACCTGTGCCGCGCCGACTCGCCGCTCGGCCCCCTTTCGCGTGGGTGCCACCGGTTTCTGAAGGCCGACGACTTCAACGGCGACCTCGTGTTCGCGCTGCTGGTGGTGGCCGGAATCGCCACCGGA
>DATLNZ010000123.1 GCA_035536535.1 Actinomycetota bacterium
CCGGACGAGATCCCGAAGGCCTCATCGGACGACGTCCCATTGCTTGTGGACTTCTGGGCGGAGTGGTGTGCGCCGTGCCGCGCGATCACGCCGGTGCTGGCTCAGCTTTCGGACGAGTGGTCCGGGCGCATGCGCTTCCGCAAGCTGAACGTGGACGACTTCGACGGAGTCTGGGAACGGTTCGGGTTCCGCGGAATCCCCACGATGATCGTCTTCCGCAACGGCGAGGAGGTCCATCGCGTCACGGGCTTCGGCGGCAAGGACGCCCTGGTGAAGGAACTGGAGCCGCTGCTGTCGTAAAGCCTCGGGAGAGCCCCGGCGTTCACCGCTGCTCGGGCGCCGGGGCTAGAACCCCTTCATCTTCGGCATGCCCCGCCGGGCCTTGCGGCTGGCGCCCTTCCGCCCCTTGCCCGGGATGGCGCCGGCCATCTGGCGCATCATCTTGCGCATCTGGTCGAACTGCTTGAGGACGTTGTTCACGTCCTGCGGCTGGTTGCCGGACCCCTCGGCTATCCGCCGCCGGCGCGAAGCGTTGATCAGCTCCGGCTTGGCGCGCTCCTGAGGAGTCATCGACCTGATGATCGACTCCACGCGGGTGAGCTGGCCCTCGTCGACCTCCTGGTCGGAGATGCGGCCGACGCCCGGGATGTTCGGCATGAGGCCGACCAGGTTCTGGATGGGTCCCATCTGCCTGACCATCTGGAGCTGGTCCAAAAAGTCCTTCAGGTCGAACGTCGCCTCACGGATCTTGCGCTCCAGCGCTTCGGCGTCCTCCTCGGCGATCGCGGACTCCGCCTTCTCGATCAGCGAAAGGACGTCGCCCATCCCGAGGATCCGCGAGGCGATGCGGTCCGGGTGGAAGGGCTCGAGGTCCTCGATGCGCTCCCCTGTCCCGGCGAAGACGATCGGGACGCCGGCGGCCTCCACAAGCGAAAGTGCCGCGCCTCCGCGTGCGTCGCCGTCCAGCTTGGTGAGGATGGCCCCGGTGGGGTCCAGGCGCTCGGCGAAAGACTCGGCGGTCTGGACGGCGTCCTGTCCGGTCATCGAATCCAGGACGAGAAGAGTCTCGTGTGGCGACACGGCGTCGCGTATGGACCGAGCCTGCTCCATCATCTCCTCGTCCACGGTCAGCCGGCCTGCCGAGTCGACGATGAGAGCGCCGAAGTTCTCCGTCCTGGCCCGCTTGAGCGCCTGCGCCGCCGTCTTGACCGGGTCCCCGCCGGCTTCACCGGCCTCGACCGCCACCCCCACCTGGGCGCCGAGCTGCCGGAGCTGCTCCACGGCCGCCGGTCGCTGCAGGTCGCAAGCCGCCAGAAGCGGCCGGGTCCCGCGGGCCTTGAGGTGCGCAGCGAGCTTGGCGGCCGCGGTGGTCTTTCCGGACCCCTGCAGGCCGACGAGCAGGATGACCGTCGGGGGCTTGTCCGCACGGATCAGCTGACGCTGCTGTCCGCCCAGCAGCGCGACGAGCTCGTCGTGGACGATCTTGACGATGTGCTGTCCGGGGGTCAGGGAGCGCAGGACCTGGTCGCCCACCGCCTGCTCGCGGACCCTCTCGAGGAAGTTGCGGACCACCGGGAGGCTGACGTCGGCCTCCAGCAGCGCCGTCCGGATCTCCTTCAGGCCCTCCTCGACGTCCTCTTTCGTGAGCCTGCCTTTGCGGCGCAGGCGCGCGAAGGCGGTCTCGAGGCGGTCTGAAAGAGACTCGAACATGGTTCCGCGAGGGTATCAAGCAGGTCCACCGGAGGCGCCCGGACTCGCGGCGGCCGCCATCCGGCGGCGGGACTCGAACGGCCAGGCTCGGTCGCGGGGCTAGCCGCCTCGATCTTGCTCGAGCGCGCGCAACCTCGCCTCCATCGACTCGATTCGCTCCAGCAGCATCGAAGCCAACTCGTGCGTCTGCTTACCCGGGGTCCCAGGGCCAGAGGGAGGGTGGGGATCCTCGTCACCAGCTTCGAAAGAGCCGTCCGCGCTCTCAAGCTCGTCGTCCGCAGGCAAGTCGATAGAGTCGCTGAGCGACTCCACGACCAGGTCGCGCACCTTCGGCAGGTCCAGTCCGATCTTCATCATCACGTTGGCGGCAACGCCCTCGCCCTCCCGCAGGAGGCCGAGCAGGATGTGCTCGGTACCGATGAAGTTGTGGCCGAGCTTGAGCGCCTCGCGAAGGGACAGCTCCAGCACCTTCTTGGCCCTCGGGGTGAACGGGATGTGCCCCTGCGGGGTGGACGTGCCCACTCCGATGGTCTCCTCGACCTGCGCCCTGACCTGCTCCAGAGTCACGTTCAGTGACTCCAGCGCCTTGGCGGCAAGCCCCTGGCCCTCATGGATGAGCCCCAGGAGGATGTGCTCGGTACCGATGTAGCCGTGCCTGAGACCCCGCGCCTCCTCCTGGGCCAGCACGACCACGCGCCGGGCCCGGTCGGTCATTCGCTCGAACATCCCGCCGACCTGCTTGCGGCGGCGCATCTTGCGATCCTTGTGCAGCGTCGCCCAGGTCGCTATGGCGGTCCGGCTCCAGACCCGGCCCCCCGCGAGCTCGGCCTCGGGAGCCGGGAAGTCCGGGTGCTCGTCGGCCAGCTGGTCCACCCGTTGTCGAGACACGCCGAGCATCTCGGCTATCTCCGCGGCACCGACCAGGTGGTGACTCATA
>DATLNZ010000124.1 GCA_035536535.1 Actinomycetota bacterium
GCCGCCCGTCGCGGCGGCCACCAGTGTGGCGGAGGTCAGAGAGGAGTCCAGCCTCGCCCTGGCCCTGCTCGGCGCGTCACCCGCGTCCCACAGGGGGCTCAACGACGGGCTAAGCACACCCGCGGCATCAAGGCTCTTGGCCAACGCCGACGACTCCGGGAGGACCCCGACGATGCCCGACGGCGCGATCAGGTCCGGCTTGACGCTGCCGTCGATCGACGGCCCGGAAGCACTGGACGCAGAAACGGCCCGGCCGTCGAACCCGCCGACGGAGATCACCTCGGGAAGGTTCGCCACACCCAGCACCGTCTGGAGGCCCGGACCCAGGTCGCCGGCCGGGGACACCACGGAGACTCCGGACGACGAAATGGACGCGATGACCTCCCGCACCTTCTGCCAGCGGTGGACGGTCGCTGCAAAGCGGGCGGCGGCGGCGCGTTCGGTAGTGGTAGCCCCCTCCAGCGCCTTCGCGCGCTGGCCCGCATCCATGGGGATGCCCATGACCAGCCCGGACCTGGTGGCCAGGGGCTGGTCCGCGGAGACGTCCAGAACCGTCTTCCAGTAGCCGGACTGCATCGCCTCGGAAACCGGGTCGAGGAACTCATGGGGCGACGCCGCGAGCATGACGACGTCCAGGTTCTTTGCGTTCGCGGCCGCCCACTCCAGAGCCTGGACCTGGCGCGCGGGCTTGAGGGAGCCCTTCTCGAACACGTTCAGGGACGTGATCTTCACCTGGTCGGCGAGCTGCAGCAGCACGCTGGAGGAATAGGTGCCGAGACCGAGCTGGTCGCCTGCGCCCCAAGGGTGGGAGATCCGTCCGCGCAGCGACTCCGGGAGCGCCGCCGGGTCGACGCCCGAGGAGATGAGAGCCACCCGGACCCCTGTAGCCTTCGGACGCAGGGCGTCCGTCAGGCGGACGGCAGGAGCGGCCACAGCAGCCAGTGCTTTCGTCCCCAGTAGACCCAGGGCCGGGACCGCGGCTGGGCGCGGCGACGAGCCTTCCGAAGCCGCGGAGTAAAGCGGAAACGCTGCAGCAAGGCAGCACAAAACGGTGCCGCATGCGGCACGGGACAAGCGACTGCGGCTCATGAGCGCGAGCCTTTCTCTTCCAAAGAGCCCTCAGCACAAGCGCACCCCTGCGCTCAATGGTTGAAACGGGTTTGGCAAGGGCGGCAGTCGGGGATCTTCTTGGAAGAACTTGCGGCAGTCCACTGGTTGGACCGGTTTCGACCGATTTATGCCGATGAGTGCCACGTCCCCGCGTGGAACAACCGGATCCGGAGGTGCTGTTGATGCTTGAGTGTCCCCAGAGGTGGCGGTCGGCAGTGGCCGCAATGACGCTGTCCGTGACTGTGCTTGCCGTCTCACCGGCTCATGCCGCGCCCGCCATCACCAACGGCTACGTGACGTCCTTTGACGGCACGAAGATCGCCTACACCTATTTCCTTCCTGACGCCGCGACGGCCGGCGCCCCCGTGCCGGTGGTGTTCGACACCCACGGCTGGGGCGGAAACCGGACGACCACCGCGACCGGCATGCCCGGAAAGCTGCTGAGCAACGGCTACGCGGTCCTGACCTGGGACGCACGCGGGTTCGGCGACTCCGGGGGAGAAGCCAACGTGGACTCCGCCGACTATGAGGTAAGGGACGTCCAGGCGCTGATCGACTTCGCCGCGTCCAAGCCGGAGGTTCTAAAGGACGGCCCGGGCGACCCGCGGATGGGGATGACCGGCGGCTCCTACGCGGGCGGCATCCAGCTCATGACCGCCTCCTTTGACTCCCGCATCGACGCGATCGCTCCGGAGATCGCCTGGAACGACCTGATCCGCTCCCTCAAGCCCAACGGAGTCCTGAAGCTGGGCTGGGGAAGCGTTCTGTATGCGTCGGGAACGGCCTCCAGCGCCGGATACGGCCTGGACGCCCCGGGCGGCCCCCAGACCGGCGGCCTGTCCCCGATGATCCACCGCGGCTACGCCGAGGGCCTGGCGCTCAACGACTGGTCCCCGGAGACCCACGCCTGGTTTGACGCGCGTGGACCGGAGCACTACCTCGGCCTAGGCACACTGCGGGCTCCGGCTCTGATCATCCAGGGCGCGAGCGACACGCTTTTCAATCTCAACGAGGGCATCGACAACTACAACACGATCCGAAGCCTCGGACTGGAGTCCCGCCTGGTGGTGTTCTGCGGCGGCCACACGCTCGCCGTGGCCGGGTCCACCTGTACCCCCGGAGCCGGACAGCGCTCCCGCATCGACGGGCGCATCTTCTCGTGGTTCGACCGCTACCTGAAGGACAATCTCGAGGCGGACCTCGGTCCGGACGTCGAGTACCAGCTCCAGGACGGCACTTGGGCGACGTCCAGCTCGCTGCCGGGGATCACGGTCACGGCCAAGGCCGAGGGCGTCCTGGTGAACCAGATCGCTCCCACCAGCGGCACCGGCACGGCCGCCACCCCCTCCCCCGACGGGATCAAGTCCACGGTCCTCACCGCGGGGGCCGACCCTGTGACGATCCTGGGTGTGCCCACCGTCCGGGCCGAGGTGTCCGGAGCGGGGGCCGAGTCCTACCTGTTCTTCAAGCTCGTGGACGTCGCCCCGGACGGCACGCAGAAGGTGCTGGACGACCAGGTGACGCCGGTCAAGGTGACGGGCCTGTCGCTGGACGCACAGACTGTGGACGTCGAGCTGGCGGGGGTTTCGTGGAGGCTGGATCCCGGCCACACTCTGCAGCTGCAGATCGCCTCGACCTCCAGTGACTACGCGTCGTCGCGCTTGCCCTCCGTCACGAACGTGGAGGCCGCGTTGAACGTGCCGGCGTCCGGGGTCGCTACGGGTACCAAGTCGGGCTCATCCGGACCCTGCCGCGACGGCCGTCGCGGTGTCACCCGCGGCTGCGAGCGCGCAACTCGTCCAGCTGCTCGGGGCTGATCAGCACCGAACGCGCCTTTGAGCCCTCCTGGGGCGACACGACCCCGCGTCGCTCCAGGAGGTCCATGATCCTGCCGGCCCTGGCAAAACCGACCTTCAGCCGGCGCTGCAGCATCGACGTCGATCCCAGCCCGGAGCGGATGACCAGTTCCATCGCGTCGTCCAGGAGAGGATCGGAGTCCTCCTCGTCCACATCCTCACGCGTGGCCGCTTCCAGAACCTCCTCCTCATAGGAGGTCTCCGCCTGCGCGCGGATGTGTGAGGTGATCTGCTCCAACTCCTTTTCCGACACGTAGGCGCCCTGCACCCGCTTGGGCTTCGAGGTCCCGGCGGGCAGGTAGAGCATGTCTCCGCGGCCGACCAGCTTCTCGGCCCCCCCGATGTCCAGGATCACCCTGGAGTCGGACTGGCTGGCGACGGCGAACGCGACTCGCGACGGGATGTTCGCCTTGATTAGGCCCGTCACCACGTCCACGGACGGGCGCTGCGTCGCCACCACCAGGTGGATGCCGACTGCCCGCGCCATCTGGGCGATCCGGCAGATCGAGTCCTCCACCTGACGGGCGGCGACCATCATCAGGTCGGCCAGCTCGTCGATCACGACGGCGATGTAGGGCAGGCGCTCACGCTGCTTGCCGTTGCCCAGCACCGGCGGCAGGGTGCCCGCCGACACCGCCGCGTTGTACAGATCAAGGTTGCGCTGGCCCACCAGCGACAGCTCCTGGTAGCGGCGCTCCATCTCGCGCACCACCCAGGTCAGTGTCTCGGCGGCGCGCTTGGGGTGCGTGACCACCGGCGACAGCAGGTGGGGCAGGTTCTCGAAGTGCGTCAACTCCACCATCTTCGGGTCGATCAGTATCAGCCGGACGTCGTCGGGCCGCGCACGCATCAGCAGCGACGAGATCAGCGCGTTCAGGCACGACGACTTCCCTGCCCCCGTGGAGCCGGCGATCAGGACGTGGGGCATCTCGGCGAGGTTGATCGTCACCGGCTGTCCCGAGATGTCCACTCCGAGGGCGCAGGTGAGTGGGTGGGGCGAGGACCGCCACACCTGCGAGTTGACGATGTCCCCCACGGTCACCAGGTCCCGGTCGCGGTTGGGGATCTCTATGCCGATGGCGGACTTTCCGGGGATCGGGCTCAGTATCCGGACCTCCGGGGAGCCCAGGGCGTAGGCGATGTCGTCGTCGAGGTTCACCACACGGCTCACCTTCACCCCCGGCGCCA
>DATLNZ010000125.1 GCA_035536535.1 Actinomycetota bacterium
GCGGCGAGCAGGTGCGCGGTGTTGACGCGGCGCCAGTCCGGGTAGGTCGACAGCAGGCCGGTCCCGACGTTGATGCGGCCGTTGCCCATGGGAAAAACCCAGCCGTAGCCGGGAAGCGTCGTCCCCGCCTCCCTGACCTCCAGGTGACTTTCGATAGCCGTGTCCTCGGGGCGCGACGACGGAAAGTGCGCACGGATCGCCACTCCCATGGGGCTGGCAGGTGACCGGACCATCCCCAGCGCGCGCCCGATCGCCGAGGACGCTCCGTCGGCGGCGATGACGGCCGAGGCCCGCATCTCCCGCTCTCCGGAGGAGTCCCGGACGCGCACCCCGCTGACGATGCCGTCCTCGACCACGGGGCCCAGTACGGTCGTCCCCTCCAGCACCTCGGCCCCCGCCACCTGCGCGTGGCGCAGCATCATGTCGTCGAGGTCGGTGCGGGCGGCCACGTACCCGTACTGCGGGAAGGTCTCGGAGGCCGGCCAGGGGAACTCCAGCACCTTGCCGGCGCCGAACACCCGCAGCGTGTCCACCCGGTGGAAGCGCTTGAGCTCGTTGCCGAGTCCGATCTGCTCTATCGAGCGGACCGCGCGGGGGGTGAGTCCGTCGCCGCAGGGCTTGTCCCGCGGGAACACGGCCTTGTCCACGACTACGACCCGCGCTCCGGCGGACGCCGCGCGCCATGCCGCCGCCGATCCGGCGGGCCCTGCTCCAGCGACGATCAGGTCATGGGGCGGCACGCTCGGAGTCTACGTGCGCAAGGCGGCTGGATAGCGCGGAAAGCTCTAGCGGACTTCGACCGACCCGTTCATCGCGGGATGGACGTCGCAGCGGAAGAAGTACCGCCCCGCCGGCGGCGCCCTGAACCTGTACGTCGTTGACCGGGGGCCGGTTATGAGCCCCCCGACGAAAACCCTCTGCGTCGCAGCCTCATCGCGGTAGATCGCGATGTTGTGCGGCTGAGGCTCGTTGTTGCGGAACTGGATCGTGACGTCGGCGTCCGCCGGCAGCAGGATCTGGCGGGTGCCGAACTGCAGGTTGTCGGCCGTGACCCTCTGATCCGTCGGCGGGGGCCGGTCCCCCAGCGTCGGCGACTCGGCGGGCACTCCCCCGGCGGATCCCGGAACCTCCTGTCCCTGCTGGCCGCGCGACTGCGCCGCACCCGGTGACTCGCCGGCTCCCGGGGAAGCCGCGGCCTGGCCCGCGGGGGCTTCCCCGCCGCCTTCCGCAACGACGGACTCGACCGTGCCGTTCATGCCGGGGTGGACGTCGCACTGGAAGTAGTAGTTGCCGGGGGCCGGCGACTGGAACGTGTAGGTCTGGGTCTTCGGACCGGAGAACACGGCCCCTACGAACACCTTCTGGGCCATTGACTTGTCGTTGTAGATGGCGACGTTGTGCGGCTGGGGCTCCGCGTTGTTGAAGACGATCTTGGCCTGGGTGTTCGCGGGCAGGGTCAGCTTCTTCTTGTCGAAAGCGATGCCCGAGGCCTTGATCCTTGCGGTGTCGCCAGTCCCCTTCTCCTCCGGGCCGTGGGTCGGCTTGGGCTTCGGCGGGGCGAACTCCGCGCTGTTCAGCACGTACAGGAAGGCGAAGGCCGGGATGACCACGTAGGCGGCGTACAGCCAGCGCGGGACGCCGGCAGTGCCGTGACGGATGCCGGCGATCACCTGCTCGGACTCCTCGGGCTCCTCGTCGCGTCCCCGGGAGCCGAGCTGCTGGAGTTCCCGCCTGCTCCGGACGATGCGGTCGAGGACGAGGAACCCCACGAGCAGCGCGAGCGCCGAAGCGATGAAGATCACCGACAGCGCCAGCACCGCGTTCTGACCCTCGAGCAGCCCGCGGCCGCGAGGCTTCTCCGAACCGGCGCACGACGTCAGCACGGCCAGCGCCGTCACCGAGCACAGAGCCCGGGCCTTCACAGTCCATCCGCGCAACGAAGTCTCCGTGTTCGTGGACAAGCCGCCCAATGACAACACACCGGCCGGACGTCCACCACTTTGCACGCCCGGCTACGTCCCCAAAAGGAGCCGGTCGGCGGCGATGGAGGCGAACAGCAGGGCCAGATAGCTGATGGAGTACCGGAACAGCTTCATCGCCGCCTCGACCGTCTGCTCCCGCCACAGACGCACCGCGAACAGGACGAAGACCGCTCCGAGCCCGGCCGCCGCCACCCCGTACAGGAGGCCGAGGCTCCCCACGGGCTTGAGCAGCAGGGTCACCGGGACCAGGACCACGGTGTAAGTCAGGATCTGCCTGGACGTCGATTCCACTCCCCTCGCCACCGGCATCATCGGCACGCCCGCCGCCGCGTAGTCGTCGCGGTACTTCATGGCCAGGGCCCAGAAGTGCGGGGGTGTCCAGACGAAGATGATGGCGAACATGATCCATGCCGCGGGGGCAAGGCTGCCTTTCACGGCCGCCCACCCCACGAGCACCGGGACGGCGCCGGCGGCACCGCCGATCACGATGTTCTGCGGGGTCGACCGCTTGAGCAGAAGCGTGTAGACCCCGACGTAGAAGCCGATGGCAGAAGCGGCCAGCAGGGCGCTGAGAAGGTTCACAGTCAGCACGAGCCAGGCGAAGCCGGCGACGCCGAGGACTATCCCGAAGATCAGGGCGTTGCGCGGGGCCACACGGTGGTCCGGGAGGGGGCGCCGGCGGGTCCGCTGCATCTTGCGGTCGATGTCCCGTTCCAGGAACTGGTTGATCGAGTTGGCGCTGCCGGCCGTCAGCATTCCTCCAGCCAGCGTGGCGGCGACGAGCCACAGGGACGGCATCCGTCCCGCCGCCAGGACCATTGCGGGCACCGTCGTGATCAGCAGCAGCACCACGATGCGCGGCTTGGTCAGCTGCAGGTAGGCAGCCGCCCGGCCCCCCGAGCTGGTGGTTTCCCGCGCCATGGCGACCAGGGCGACGAGGCACGCCCAGCTGGCGGCGGCCAGGCCGACGTGGGCCGCCACTGAAGCCGGCTCCAGGTCGGTCAGGACGTTGCCCGCACCGGCGATTACCTGCGCCACGAACGCGGCGGCGGCCAGGACCGAGACGACCCTGACGGCCCGCCTCGGGTGCCTGCGCAAAAGGACCGCCATGGCCACGACGTGGGCGAGCAGCAGCGCCGCGAGAACGCGGTGGACGAACGCCGGAAGCGTCGCGGAGTTGAGAGGCGGGATGACGCGGCCGTCCATGAGGGGCCAGTCGCGGAACACCAGCGAGCGACCGGACCCCCGCATCCAGGCCCCCGCCATCATCAGGAAGAAGGTCCCGGCCGCCGCGGCGAGGGCCATCGGCTTGAGGACGCGGACCGCTTTGGCCTCCGCCTCTGACGCGTCGCCGCCGGACGGGCCCTCGGCTGAGCCGGCTTGCGCGGCGGGCGCCTCCCACGACCGGACGGTCAGCGCCACGACCACCGCGAGGAACGTCATCGCAAGCGCCAGGTGCAGCGTGACGAGAAGGGGGTCCAGCTCCCGCGCGACGACCGCGCCGCCGAGGGCTCCCTGGGCGACGACGAGGGCAACGGCGACCCAGGCGGTCGTCCGGAGTCCCCGAAACTGCGGACCGTCCCGCCGCGCTGCAACGGTGGCGGCGATGGCCGTGGACAGAATGATCAGCCCGACCAGCGCCGCCAGCATCCGGTGCGAGTACTCCACCACCGCGTGGAACTCCAGCGGCGGGAGAAGCCGTCCGTGGCACGTCGGCCAGTCGGGGCAGCCGAGTCCGGAGCCCGTCGCACGGACCGCTCCTCCGAGCGTGAGCAGCGCAAGCGTCAGCCCGGTCGTGAGTGCGGACAGGCGGCGAACGGCGGTCAAAGGGGGCTCCAGCTCCTGATTATCGCTCGGCGGTGGTACGACGAAGCCGCATGGCCATCAGCGACGCTCATCCCGGATCCACCAACACCAGGATCTTCGCCGTAGCCTCCTCCAGCACCTCTGCGGGCGCCGGACACAGCCGCTCCGCCCGGCGCACCCGCCAGTCCAGGCTCTTGATCTGGTCGCAGAGCACCGCACCCTCCGCCTTCAACCCTCGCGGCAGCTCGACCTCGAACGGATACCCCTTCACGTTCGAAGTGATTGGACAGAACAGCGCCAACCCGACCTTCCGGTTGTAGGACCGCGGTGACAAGGTCAAAGCCGGCCTGCGGCCCGCCTGCTCATGTCCCGCCTGCGGATTGAAATGCAGCCAGACGATCTCGCCGCGGTCCGGCACGTACTCAGCCACTACCAGCTCTCGCGACCGACGGGCTCACCCGTGTCGATTGCCTCGTGAACGTTGTCGCGGTTGATCTCAGCCACCAGCGAGCGAAGGCTGTACTGGCGCCGCAACGGCCGAATGACCAGCTCGCCGTCCTCGATGGACAGATCAACGGTGGAACCCGCTTCTACGCGGGCCTCCTCGGCAAACGACTTCGGGATCCGAAGCGCCAAGCTGTTACCCCACCGCTGAATCTTCGTCTGCACCGGTCGCACTCCCCCATGGCTATACATTGAGTATACACGCGGGGATCACTCAACCCAGGACGAGTACATCCAGCAACCGGTTCGGCGCACGGATGCCCACTTCCCCACGCGTGGTAGCCCACCGACTAGATACAGCACTCACAACTCCCGGTTGGCCAGGACCGCCTGGCTGACGACTCTGTCGATTGCTGCTGATCCGTGCGGGACCTGCCCATCGACTGCCGCGTCGACTCTAGGCGTCCCGCGCGCGGACATCGACATGCGCTACCAGCCGACAAGGCCCCGGGGTTGCAGAGTCACACAGTTCGACGACGTGGCCGATGGCTTTCTGCGCCGCAGGGTCAGAGCGCATCGCGGCGACGTCCTCATTGCTGGCCCAGGGACCGAACGAATAAAAGACAGCTGGGTCGGTTTCGCTTTGTAGGAGTGTTCCCCAGAGCGGAGGGCGCCTCAAGGCGGAGAAAGTGCCCGCGAGCGCGCGCCAAGCCGCGACGAACTCTTCTTCGTGACCTGACTTGACCCGCCACTCGGCGTGTGTGTAGTCCGTGGGCTCCGCCACATTCCCCCTCTCATCGAAGCCATCGTGCTCCCAAAAAGGCCCTGCGCGTCAGCTCGATCAAGACGACGGCGCTGCCTAGAAGACTCCGTCAACCATCCACTTCTCAACCCGTGAGGGCCGGACACCCCGCTGGTCGCTGGCCGGGCGCGCGCGAACCGCCTGTTCCCCAAGCTCCAGCGCTTCGTCTGAATCCCAGACGGTGAACGACATCAAACGACCAGTGCCCTCCTCACGAAGGTGATAACCAGCAACGAATCCCGGAATGCCTCGCAGCAGGTCGCGCAGCGACGCCGCGCGTCGGTCGTCATCCTCGTGAACCACCGGCTGATCGAAAACCGCGACCCTAACGACCTTCATCGACTGTCCCTCCACCCCGCCCTCAGCGAAGCTGCAGCAAACCCGCGCGGGTTATATCGCGCCGCGACCATCCACACCCCCACCGCCACGGCCCCTCACCGCACGACCCATGACCGAAGTCGACACCAACCCGTACACAAACGGCGTCAACCCGAATAACACGACCGACACAGCGCGAATACCGAGCTCAAGCTCCGGGGTGCCGGCAATCAGGAACGTACCCGGCACCACAAGAAGCGCCCCTCCGACTACCAAGCCATGGAACCCAATGACCCGGGGCCACAGAACCCAAGCCACCAACAACAGAAGCGCGAACAGCAGGCCCCCAAACACAGCTGGTGCGATCACCGCCACCGTGCCCTCCACAGTGAACACGGGAATGCGCGACTTACGAAGTAGGCCATCAGGATCCTGAATCATCGCCACCGGCGACTCCTCAACCAACGCGACAACGCGCATCATCAGCCGTAGCCACACACCCGAGGCTAATCCGCCGGCCAAACCCCCCAGCAGCGCAGCCCTCCCAGCCCGCTCGGGCACCTTACGTCGCATCACAGCTGCGTCGACCGGTCGGTACCAAGACCTCGCGGCTCAGCCACCACTCGTGGTCCGTCGCAACCGACCGGTGTGCGGGGGACGGAGGTCGTCCCGATGAGTCTGGAGTTAGGCATCGGGGTCGTAGCAGACGAGCTCGACCAAGTTGCCCTCAGGATCATGAATGTAGAGAGAGCGCCAGTGCACCCAGGCGTGCGTCGTCGTCGTCACCGGAACCCCCCCAGCCTCAAGCCGCTCCTTCTCGGACTCGAAGTCCTCGAGCGCGATGGTGAAGGCGAGATGATCGATCGTGCTCCGCTCCTGGTCAACAGGGGAATTGCGGTCGAACAGGGCCAGGACAGCCGTGTGTCCGGCGTAGCCGTCGGCGATTCGGAAGAAAGCCGCCCGCTCGAACCGCTTCATGAGTTCGAGACGGATGACGTTCTCGTAGAACGCCACCATCTCGTCAAGATCGTTGACGCGCAGCGCCACCTCGCCCAGCGCTCTTACCGCCCCCGCCATCACGTCCCTCCTTAGATGCGTTCGATGCGCCGGACCGCTACACGAACGAATCGCCGTTGGTCTGAGCCCACGCGAGGCGCCCAGCCAGGTCGTCGAGCAGGCCCTCACGAACCCACGTCGCCTGCGGTTCCAGGCCGCGGTCGGCCAACGACTCCACCAGGGCGATCGTGCCGAGTTGCATCTCCACCGCTCGGCGCAGCACGGCATCGGGGGTTGTGGTGAACCCGTCGCTCAGCACGCGCAGCCGGGTGCGACGGTCGGGCGGCTCGTCATAGCCGAACAAGCTCACGCAGTCCTCATCGGAGCGAAGCGGAACCAGGTACTGCGCGGCGTAGCCAACGTCATCGAGGGCGTCCCCCGGCCTTGCGTGATCCCAGTCCAGCAGGCCGACCGCCTGTCCATCGCGCCAGACGACGTTCCAAGGGCCGAAGTCACCATGGCAAATCACTTGTGAGCCATCGAGGTCGACAACGCCGGCCGACCACGCGGTCGGCCCATGCAGATGGAAGCCCCGGACGGCCTGTTGATAGTCCTCGAGGAGAGAGATCATGGCTCGCAAGCCGTCGATGGAGGCGACCTGACGCCACCCGGCTCCCCCAGACTCCCCGTCGATGAAGCTGAGGACCTCTCGACCTTCCTCGTCTACCCCGAGGAAGCGAGGTGCCTGCGTGAAACCCACCGTCTCCAAGTGAAGAAGAAGGCGGTGAACCGTAGGCGACCAAGGATACATCGGTCTCCTCACGGTGTCCTCAACGCGCACCACGCGGCCGAAGGATCCGTTGTCCATGGCACCTTCGGATTTCGGCATGGCTCCTCGTTAGCGAGACCGGTCCGGGTCGGCGCCCCTTGAGCGTAATCCTCTCCGCGCGCCGGCCCCCGCCCCTGCGGGCACCCGGAGAGGCCGATGACGGCCCCCTGCGCGCACCTGCGAGACTGTGCCGTGACCGCGACTCCGGTGGGCATCGACTCGGACCTGCGGACCCGCGTGGACGTGGGTCTGCTGGAGTTCCTGCGCGATCAGCGCGACGACCTTCCGGCGGACGCGCGGCCGCTCGTGGACGAGCTCGAGCGGCTGGTGACCGCGGGCGGCAAGAGACTGCGTCCGGTGTTCTGCTACTGGGGACACATTGCGGCGGGGGGCGCCGACGGCGAGCCGATCCTGCAGGTCGCGGGGGCTCTTGAGTTGCTCCACACGTTCGCGATCGTGCACGACGACGTCGTTGACCGGTCGCCGCTCAGGCGAGGCGGACCGGCCGCGCACGAGTCTCTCTCCGCGGACGGCGGCGGCTGGTTCGGCGTGTCCGCCGCGGTGCTGGCGGGCGACCTGGCGATGGTGCTGGCGGACTCGTTGATGTCGCGCGCGGGGTTTCCACCGGAGGCCATGGGACGAGCCAGACAGATGTACGACCGGATGCGAGTGCGCGCCATAGCCGGGGAGTTTCTCGACCTGCGGGCTTCGCGGGACGGGTTCGCCGACGAGCAGCAGGCACGGCGGATCGCGCGGTTGAAGTCCGGGGGCTACACGGTGGCCGACCCGCTCGCGATCGGTGCGGCCCTGGCCACCGACGACCCGGACGTCCAGCGGGTGCTGTCCGCCTACGGGCTTCCGCTGGGCGAAGCGTTCCAGATCCGCGACGACATCCTCGGAGTCTTCGGTGATCCGTCCGTCACGGGAAAGGACCGCGACGGGGACCTGCGCGAGGGAAAGCAGACCGTGCTGGTGGCGATGGCGCGGAGGCTGGACCCCCGGGCGTCGGCCGTCCTGAATGCGCACCTCGGCCGACGGGACCTCGACACGCAGGACGCCGCGCGCGTGCGGGAGGCAATCCTGGAATCGGGCGCGCTGGCGGCCGCTTCGGACCTCATCTCACGCCTGGCCGGCGATGCCGTCTCGGCGATCGACGCGGACGTGATCGGCGCGCATGCGGCCTCCGCCCTGGAGGACCTGGCCGCGCGCGTGGCGGTGCGGGAGGACTAGGGATCCCCGCCGTCGAGGTCGACGCTTTCACGAAGCGCTACTCCGGCCGGACCGCGGTCGGCGACCTGACCTTCAGCGTCGAGCACGGAGAGATCTTCGCGCTGGTCGGTCCGAATGGGGCAGGCAAGACGACCACGCTGGAGGCGGTCGAGGGATACCGCCGTCCCGACTCGGGCGGCGTCCGGGTGCTGGGCTACGACCCGCGGCGTGCCGGGCGCCGGATTCGCGCACGGATCGGCGTCATGCCCCAGGGGGCCGGGTTGTACGCGGGGATCCGTCCGGCCGAGGCTGTGCGCCTGTTCGCCTCCTACTACCCGGCCCCCGAGGAGCCGCTGGCGCTCCTGGAACGCGCCGGCATCGACCCGTCCTCGAAGACGCCCTGGCGGAGGATGTCCGGGGGCCAGCAGCAGCGGCTGTCCCTGGCGCTCGCGCTGGTCGGGCGTCCGGACGTGCT
>DATLNZ010000126.1 GCA_035536535.1 Actinomycetota bacterium
AGGGCGAAAGCGATCGCGGACGTCTGCCCGGCCAGGCGTCGCATGGCCTCCAGGGTCGTGCAGGCGCGGGAGCCGATCTCCTGCGTGCGGGCGGCGACGGGACCGGCTCTGCCGCCCTCGGCGAGGTCGGTGAAGGACCGGACCGCCTTCTCCGCCCTTTTGAGCCACCTGAGCTCGGGAGAGTTGTCCCGGACCGGCAGCATCCTGACGGAGGCGTCCTCGGGCGAAGCCGTGAAGCGCGACAAGATCGACTTCACGCCGAAGACGGCCGCCCCGACGCCGATTGCCACCCCGGCGGGAAGACCGACCGCCGCGGCCGAACCCACGGCGACCCCGGTCAGGAGCAGGGTCCAGGGGTCGCGCAGGTCCTCGGACAGCCGCATCAGAAGTTGGAGATGACGGCGGTGAACACCTTGTCGATCGACTGGGGGTCACCCGCGTCGTAGGCCGCCGCGCGGGAGGCCTCGGCGATCTTCCTGAGGGTCGTCAGATCGGCGTCCTCGCCGTACGCGATGGGAAACACGCGGATGGTCGCCTGATTGCCCTCGCTTCGTAGCTCTCGCAGTGTCCCGTCGAGGTCGGTGTCGGGCGGATACTCGTTGCGGCCGTCGGTGAGGAGCACGACCGCGTTGATCCGCATCGGGTCGTAGCTGCGCTGAAGAGTGCGGACGGAGGCCTTTGTCGTGGCGTACAGAGCGGTGCCACCGCGCGGGACCAGCGACCCGATTCGCTGCTTGATTTCGCCGACCCGCTGTGCCACCGGCGACACGGGGACCAGCTCCTGGTAGGGCGTGGTCCCCTGTAGCTCCGAGCTGAAGATCCACAGCCCCACCTCGTCGTCCTGGGCGAGCTGGTCCAGCGCCTTGATGGCCCCCGCCTTCGCCAGCTCCAGGCGTGAGGATCCCGACTTCGGGACGGCTGTCCCCATCGACCCGGAGACGTCCATCACCAGAAGAACCCGCGCCCTCTTGCGCAACTGGGCCCACGACTTCTGGACGCGGTCCAGGACGCTGGGGGAGGGGGGCGAGATCACCGACTGGGCCCCCTTGGGCAGAACCCCGTTCGACTGGCTGATCTCGCTGCCGGGGTTGCCCTTGAAATCGCGGAAGGCCGCTTTCTGGAAACGCTCCTGCTGCTTGGGGGACTGCAGAAACTTCAGAAAATCGGCGGCGGCCGCCTTCTGGGCGTCGTCAACCCACTCCGCGTTGAGCACCGTGTACGGGTTGTCCGAGACCAGGGTTCCTTCCTTGGGGTAGACGGCGGCGAGGGGCGTCTTCGGAGGCTTGTGCTTCCCGAGCGTCGCGGGGTCGCCGGTCGGGTTGCCCTTGTTGTAGTCCCACACCGACTTCTCCTCCACCGTGACGGCCGAGATGTAGGTGAGGCCGGTGCCCTGGTCGTCGGCCTTCTGGAGGTTCTCCAGGAACGTCAGGGATATGTCCCCGTAGTGGACGACCGACGACTCCACGCCTTTCACAAAGGCCGAGACCTTCGGGTCCTGCAGGTCGGCCTCCGTCAGGTCGCTGGACTTGCCCGTAGCGGCGAAGAACGCGCCGATCGTGGCGTTGAGACCGGACGTGGAGAAATTGGGGTTGGTCTTGCCGAGACGGAACGCCCCCCACTCCGGGTGACCGAACTTGCCCCACCCGGCGGGGTCCTGCGCCAGCGAAAGGACGTCACCCCAGCCGATCGGCTTGGCCGGCCAGCCCAAGGCCTCGGCCATCGGCCGGGGCATGGCGATCACCAAGGGCGTCTCCGCCACGTGCGGGAGATCGTCCGGGACGATGTTGGGCGCGTCGCGCTCGGCGAGCCTCTGCCGCAGGATCGTCACCCAGGACGAGGCGGCGGGCGACCACACGTCCGGGCGTGGGCCGTCAACGCCGGGGTCCCAGCCTCTGGCAAGTGCCTCGGCCGCACCGCCGGACGACTTTGAGGTCACCTGA
This sequence comes from Actinomycetota bacterium, assembly GCA_035536535.1. Taxonomy (NCBI): domain Bacteria; kingdom Bacillati; phylum Actinomycetota; species Actinomycetota bacterium. Next base: position 1,941 of record DATLNZ010000126.1, read on the forward strand.
ACGTCCACGCAGCGGCCCCGGACCTCGCGGTCGCCGCGCTCGTACTCGGTGGCTATCTGGGCGAGCAGAGCCGCCTTCTCAGAGGACCCCACCACCGACAGTCCGATGCAGCCCTGGCGGGGCTGCGCGGCCTGGTTTCCGGCGGCGCCCGTGTCCGATGTGTCGCGGCCCCCGCCGAAAACGTTCCGAAGCACCACGATGAGCAGGATTCCGGCAATGGCTGCGACCACGAGCGGAACGTTGTTGCGGCGGGCCGGCTGCATCGCACCTCCGTAGATGGGCGCCAATTCTACCCGGCGCCTCCGCAGCGACTGCTCGAAAGACCGCCCCTCAGGGCGACTGCAGCGACTGGCGCAGCTGGGCGGCGTGCTGCTCGAGGTGGCCGGAGACGAACTCGTCCACCAGGCCGTCCACCGTCATCGCTCCGAGAGTCGCATGCTCGCACCTCTTGGCCGACTGCTCGGTGTCCAGCTCCTCCA